>JASKZZ010000133.1 GCA_030147335.1 Herpetosiphonaceae bacterium
GGAAACTCAATGCCGTCCGGCGTTAGCCGCACGTCAACCTTGCTCAAGCCCAGGTCGGGTGAACTTTGCGCTGTTTGGAGACCATTTTTTCGGGCTTGCAGCAGCGGCGCAATCTGCACATACGACACCACGATCGGGTGCAAAGCATCTGGTTGTGATTGGCTGCGCTCGCTGTCGACCATACGCTAGACGCTCCACTTAACCACGGCAGAACCCCAGGTTAGGCCACCGCCAAATGCAGTCAGTACCACTGCATCGCCTGGCCGGAGCCGACCTTCATCATACGCTTCGCAGATCGCAATCGGAATCGTCGCGGCAGATGTGTTGCCGTAGCGGTCGATGTTGACATAGACTCGATCCATCGGCAAGTCTAGCCGCTTGGCTGTCGCCTCGATAATCCGCAAGTTTGCCTGATGTGGTATCAGCAGCGCAACATCAGATGGAACGAGACCAGCGTCCGCAATCACTTTGGCCGACGAGTCACCCATCGCACGCACCGCATACTTGAATACCTCGCGGCCTTGCATCGTCATATAGTGCAGATTGTTGTTGATCGTGTCGAGCGACGCGGGACGTGCGCCGCCTCCGGCTGGTATTTCAAGCAGTTCACCCGTACCCGGCAGCGCGCCCAGATCAATTGACAGCACACCGGTCGGCTCGGAAGTCGCCTGCAACACCACCGCGCCTGCGCCATCGCCGAAAAGAATGCACGTATTGCGATCAGCATAATTGAGAAACCGGCTAAGCGTATCGACGCCAACGACCAGCGCAGTACGCGCTCCTCCGCCTTGGATAAATTGCGCCCCAACTGCCAGCCCAAACACAAAACCCGAGCAAGCCGCGTTAACATCCATGGGTGCGGCGCGAACTGCGCCAAGCGCGGTTTGCACCAAACACGCGGCCGACGGCATGAGCTGATCGGGTGTTGAGGTCGCTACCACTAACACATCAATATCGTTTGGCGTGATACCAGCGCGTTCCAACGCTTCTCGCGCAGCAGCCACGCCCATGGTTGACGTTGTCTCACCCTCACCGGCAATGCGACGCTCTTTAATCCCGGTGCGCGACACAATCCATTCGTCATTCGTATCGACCATTTTTTCAAGGTCGGCGTTGGTCAGCACGCGCTCAGGAACAAACATGCCCCAGCCGGTGATCGCAGCATAGGTCATCTCATTTCCTCCCATCATCGATCTGCACGGCCTTACGCCCCCGACCTTCAACCGGTGAAGGACTTTGCCGCATTATACACAAAAAAACAGAGCGGGCTTTCTCGCTGGAGAAAGCCCGCTTACACACCGTCGATGCTGACCAACTATTCGTCATCATCCTCGGCGGTGTTCATCACAACTACCTGGCGGCCCTTGTACTGGCCACACTCGGTGCACGCCCGATGCGCCTTGGTTAGCTGCCCACAGCTCGGGCACTTCATCAGCTCAGGAATTGTAAGATACTGGTGTCGGCGGCGATTGCCTCGACGGTGGCGCGACACTTTACGCTTCGGTACGGCACCCATTGAAGAACACTCCTTATCGAACTAAAAAGCTAGATTAATAATGCGACAAAATATCGTCTCGTCGCAAAAAACAGATTTATGTACTAGACTCGCCTAACAGCTTGGCTAGCGCAGCCATGCGCTCGTCTGTAATTTCCGGCTCACAATCGCACGGCCCTTCATTAAGATTCGCGCCGCACTGCGCACACAGGCCCTTACAATCTTCTCGACAACGACCGGCCGCTGGGAGATTGAGCAGCACATACTCCCGCATCGACACAGCCAGATCCAGCTTGTGCGCCTCATCGATCAAAAAAACTTCTTCTTCGTCCGGCTCGGGCAGACGCGCGCCCGTCGTAACATCAAACGTTTGGTAATATTCTTCGCTGAACTTCAAAGCCAGCGGTTGCTGAAACTGCGTCAGGCACCGACTACATTCAAGATCGACATTGCCTCGCATCTCCACATTGGCCAACACACCTTTGGGTGTGCGCGTTAGCCGCACTTGGCCCCTGACCGGATGCATTCGCAGCGTTTCGTCAACAGTGAGCTGTGGATCATCCAGCTCGTACCGTCGCGACGCTCCCGTCGGCTCCTGCAACAGCTGTGAAACGCTAAAGCGAAACTCAGACATGGGTAGGTGCCTCTCAGACAACTCGGAAGCCGTCCGAAGACGGCTTTCAGGAGTTGTATTATAACAACTTCGTGCGCTGTGTCAACGCACCTACCATATTACGTGCCGTGACGTAAGCGCCACGCAAATCCACCGTTTATTCAACCAATGGCGCTGCGTCGCCTCCAAGCGCATCAATGCCGTTTCGGACACTGCTGTGCAGCTTGCTCAAGCGCTCTTCTAGCTCAAGCAGTACGTTGCGCGCGTATCGATCCGCCTCGGTGCGAATCCGCTCAGCATCACGCTCGGCTTCATCCAACACACGCCGCCGCTCGGTTTCCAACGCTTGCAGCAGACCACGCTCTTCCAGCGTTCGCCGCGCCGTATCCTGAGCGTGCGCGATAATCTGGTCGTGCTCGTCCAGCAGCTGATGCGCTTGACGCACCTCGTCGGGCACTGCCGCTCGCAGCAGTTCGATCAGATGCAGCAGCCGATCCTCGTCGATAACCAGCTTGCGGCCAAGCAGCCGTCGCTTACCCTCATTTGCCAGCGCTTCCAGCTCATTGATCAGCGCATCGACATCATCCGCGCTTTCAGGAGTATCCGACGCTGGTTCTCCCTGGTGCGTTACCGGCTGCTCATCCGAAAGCAGTGATGCCAGCAGGCGTTCTGGCTCGTTGGCAGACTCCTTCATCGGGACCCCTTCCGGTTAAAAGCATGACGTAGCGCTTCGGCAACATGCGGCGCTACCATAAAGTCGACATCCCCTTCCAGCGCCGCGATCTCCTTAACTGCGCTTGACGATAACAGGCTATACTCCTGGCTCGCCATCAAGCAGACAACATCGACGCCGGGCGCCAAGCGGTGATTGAGATGCGCCATCTGGAACTCGTGTTCAAAATCGGTGGCAGCGCGCAATCCTCGAACCAGCACCTTGGCTCCCACTCGCTTGGCAAAATCAACGGTCAAACCGCTGTATGTATCAACCCGCACGTTTGGCAGGTGCGCCACCCCCTGCGCGACCAGCTCAACCCGCTCCTCGGTCGAAAACAACAAGTTTTTCAAGGGACGATCATAGATCGCCAATATCAGCTCATCAAAAATTGCCGCCGCGCGTGTGGCAATATCAAGATGGCCGTAGGTGATCGGATCAAAGCTGGCAGGATAAACAGCTATTGGCATGACTTAACATTAAACAATGAACAATTATCTTGTACCATACAGCTCAGGCGTTATGGTTGCTCATCGCTGGTCGATAATTGATCATCAATATATTCATAAATACTGAATGAACTGTCACCAAGGCGACGCGAGGTCAGCTGCTGAAAATTGCCATAGTGCTCACGGAGCGTCAGCCTGGGCCAATGCCCGACAACCAGCACCGTACCGTCTTGCACCAGCCGAGACGCAGATATGGCAGTGATCGTCGCTTCGATTGTTGGGCTGGCGTACGGCGGGTCCATCATCACCACACGATACGGCTGAATGGCCTGTGTTACAAACGCCTCAACCGAGGTTTGGTGTATCTTAGCCTGGTCAGCAAGCTTGGTGTGGACTAAATTCTCGCGGATGATTTTACACATCACTGCACGCTGCTCAACAAAATCGACCCACTCCGCTCCACGCGACAAAAACTCAATGCCAATCGAGCCGGTGCCCGCGAACAAATCTAGCACACGGCCTTCAATCACCTCGTAGCCGCTCAAAATCGCAAACAGCGACTCCTTGACCCGATCAATCATCGGGCGCGTCTCGTTGTCGGGCGGACCCTTGAGCCTGTGGCCCTTGGCCGATCCAGTGATCACTCGCATAGGTTGCTAGCATACGGCAAAACGAAGCGCCTGGCAAACTACCTTCCAGGCGCATTCCCTACAACACTATCAGCACTTTGTGTTCAGTTACCCATCGCCGAGTTTCGGTCCCTGACCACCCATCTCGATACCCATGTT
>JASKZZ010000146.1 GCA_030147335.1 Herpetosiphonaceae bacterium
GCGCCTTGATTTCAGGAAACGTCTCACGGACGTAGCGACGGCAAAAAGGTCAGCCAAAGTCCGAAACTTCAACCATTGTGATTGGCGCGGCGGGATCGCCAAGTGCAGCGTAACGCTCGCCGCTAAGCTGTAGTTCCGCCATGATGGGTGTCACCGGACCTTCATTGTCGAGGGGAAGGACGGTTGCCGTTGCAGCGGCAGGCCTGCTAGCTAAGGTTCGTTCGACACCCCCTGGAGCTGACGGAGCTTGTGGCTGTGTGCTGCTACACGCGGTGCAAAGCACTGCCACCAGCAGGCCAAAGACGTTAAGTTGTCGCATCGTGCCCTTCCGCAGACGCCGCCGTACCGCGCAGCTCTTCAATCGCCGCGAGTGTTGTGGTTGTGTCACAGTAAGCATCGCCTAGTGGCAGGGGACGTTTCCATAATGTACTGCTGCTGGCGGTAAAACCGAAGCGCGCATACAAGCGCTGGGCAGCGGTGTTTGCGGTTCGCACATCGAGCATAATGCTTTCGCAGCCCTGGCCTTCGGTTCGCTGGAGCGCGTAATCCAGGAGCTTGGTACCGACGCCACGACCTCGGGCCTGCTTCGTCAGATAAAAATCTTCCAGATAGGCATACCGCGCCGCCGACCAAGTTGAGAGTCGGTAGGCTATTTGTAAACAGCCAACCGGCTCATCATTTGCTATTGCGAGTAAGAAATCGCTCGATCCACTTTGCAGCAGCGCCGAAATAATAATCCCGATGTCTTCCGTTTCCGCTGGCTCCGCGCCTTCCTCGGTCGCCAATTGCTGAATCAGCTGTGCTAGCTGAGGTACAACTCGCGCCTCGTCTTCCGGACGACATAACTCTATAACAAACGTAGTAAAACTCATGGCAGTCTCTCCAATTAGCGCCGTGTATTATACCGAACATCGAGCCATGATCATTTGGCCGACATACTCGCCTCTACTCTAGGGTACGTTGACTTTCTTAAGCCCGGTTGCGTTTGAGCGTACTTTACGCTATACTTTACCTACATTTTACCGGCAATGATTCGCCACCTTCGGGGCAATAGACGCTCACCCTTTTTTGGGGTGGGTGTTTTTTTTGGTGGTGAAGGAGCACGAGCATGGAGACCAGCACTATGAAAGCCTATGCCTGCCCAACTTGTGGATGTCAACTCGCGTCCGACGGTTCCGCCTATCGCTGCGAAGAGCACGGCCTATGGTTCACGTATGGTGGTAATCTATTGGTACATGGGCCGACCGAGGAACATCGAACTCGGGACCGCTTTACCATGCCGTGGGAAGGCCCTGCGCAGTCATTCTAGTCCAACCTTCTGGTGAAATGAGCGGCAGCAACGAAGCTGTCCCGCCACTTCATCCCGCTCTTGGTGTCTACCCCCTGTTTCAGCTTACTTGATCAGTCGGCTCGATACGTTACACTGCATTTCTTCTCAAGCAACCAGTTTCCCATCACGTAGTTCGTACACCACATCAGCTGATTCAACCACAATCGGATCATGCGTAACGACCAGCAGTGTCAGACCCTGTTCATCAACCAATCGACGCAGCAAACCAATCACATCTCGGCCTGTGTTCGAGTCGAGCTGTCCTGTCGGCTCATCCGCCAGGATTAGTTTAGGCCGATTGACCAACGCGCGGGCAATCGCAACTCGTTGTTGTTCGCCACCCGAAAGCTCATACGGCCGGTGGGTGGTGCGGCTGCCAAGTCCAACGGCTTCAAGGGCTGCTGATGAGCGAGTTTCGCGCTCTGTCCGGTCCATCTTGGCAATTCGGAGCGGCACTTCCACGTTTTCTTGCGCCGACAACAGCGGCAACAAACCAAACGCTTGAAACACGAAACCCATCTTTGCGCGGCGCAATGCGACTCGCTGCCGCTCGTTCCAGTTGGTGACATTCTCGCCGTCGATCCAGATTTCCCCGCCTGTAGGTTGATCCAATCCTGCAATAAGATTAAGCAGCGTGGTTTTGCCGGAACCTGAGCGGCCTCGCACGACTACCATGTGACTGCGCGGAATCTCAAGTGACACGGAATTGACCGCATGAATGGTTTCGCCCGCCAGTCGAAATTCACGCTGTACGTTCAAGGTTCGCACCAACGACTCAGCCATAGTTATGCTTGTCTCCTACACGCTCTAAGTCTTGATTCGGCAAGTGTTATCTTTGGTTCTTGGTTCTTATCCAGGTCGTCGCCAACGCGAATGATCGTCTTCCACGGTGGTATGCGCTTCCTGTGGAATTGCTGGAGCCGCTGAGGTCAACGCAGGTAGAGTTGGCTCGTCCGTATCACGATCGGGCCAGACGCTGATATGATCGGTTTCAAGGTCGATTTTGACACGGTCCTTAAGCCCCAGCGTTTCGATAAAATGTGCCGGGATTTGCAGCCGACCCACCCGATCCAGCAGCGCAAACTCTTCTTCCAAAATGACGTGTCCAGCTACGTCGCGCAGCCGCCGAATTTCGGTTGCTGTTCGTCCATCACGAATCGCGACCACACGATCAACTCGCTTGGCCACCTGCGCATCATGAGTCACAACCACAACGGTTACGTCGAGCCGCTGATTAAGCTCGCGCAGCACGCCAAATAGCGCATCCGCTGACGCGCTATCTACTTCACCGGTTGGTTCGTCAGCCAACAACAGGCGCGGCTCATTCGACAACGCGACTGCAATCGCGGTTCGCTGCTGCTCGCCGCCCGACAATGTATCTGGACGATGGTGCGCCCGTTCTGCTAGTCCAACAGCATCAAGCAGTTCAAGCGCTCGTTTGCGTCGTGTTTTGCCACGAACACCTGCCAACGCCATCGGCAGCTCAACGTTTTCCAATGCCGACAAGTAGGGCAGGAGGTTACGTGCTTTTTGCTGCCAGATAAAGCCGACCATGCTGCGTTTGTAGTGGAC
>JASKZZ010000196.1 GCA_030147335.1 Herpetosiphonaceae bacterium
AAACATCGCCTTGCCTGACTCCTTCATGACCTGAGCTGCATCATCTTCCGTTGTACGGAAGATCCAGTGCAGCCCTTCGGCGTTTTCCGGCACCTGATACCCGATAGTCGCAGTCTCGGCTGTGCCAGGAGCAATCGGGCCATTCACGGACAAAAAGCCGATGGCTGCGTCAACGTCAAGAGCATATGTTTGACCAGCCCCATCTTCAACAGACATGTGCAGGAGCGGCGCGACAGATTGTTCTTCGTTGGACGTGTTTTCAAGCGTGATATCAACCAGGATAAAGGTGTTGCCATCCTTGGCCGTTCCCATTTCGGTTTGCTTTGTAATTTTGATGTCGTCAACGCGAACTAAAAACGCATGAACACGGGCAACATCGCCGGTAACATATACTTCTTTGGACGGGCCTTCTGAAAGTGTCGGTGCAGCAACCGTTGGTGTCGGCATAACAGTCGGCGTTGGCTCCTCGATGGCAATTTCCTCGTCAAGCGCGGCATCCTCTTCAACATATTCGGTGTCTTCCGCCTCGTCCACAACTTCGGGCGACGAACCACAAGAAACAAGGAATAAAGCGAATACGGCGATCATGAACAGCAGGCGAAGGCGGTGATACATTGCAGGTGTCCTTTGTGTAATTGGATAATGTTCAGACCGTCTGGTAACCCATGGGAACAGGGCACAGAAGCGGAGGTATTGAAACGAACTGTTGTATGGTAGCGCACCAATAATCGTTTGCCATACGGCTTTTGACTAAGCTTGGTGGCCCCGGTAGTCCTAGATCATATAGGCATACTGGATAATCCTGCTTCTGCTTGGCAGCTACTTTGATGCGCATCAGCAAAAGGACCAGGGCATATCCAGCAAAAGTAGTTATGTAAACTATCACCGTCAGCCCAGCATTAATCATCGAAGGTGGAGGCAGCTACAAAACATCCTAAGACCGTGTAATGACGCGTTCCGAAATATATGCCAATCAAATGAAAAGTAGCCCCGTCTTTTCGACGAGGCTACAGACCTTTCTAATTGGATGGATTAGTTAAAGCGCTTTGCCGAAACGCTGTGAAGCTCACGCTTGATCGGGCTTTCGACTACAATCGCATCGTCACACCGCCACCACACTGGACGTCCCCAAACATCAACACCATGGGCATGCGTGACACGGTACTGCTGCCCAAAAATCTCCAGAACAGTACGTGGTCGGCGATATTCTGCAATTGTGGTGCTCAAAATGTGTTGAGCGCCTGTCAGCCAACTCCAGCAATGCTCCAAAAAGTTATGTTTCATTATGTAACCCCGTACAAAAACAGCACAAGCGTAACACAAAGAAAGGCATGTGTGCCCTGATAGCCACCTTACAAGAAGGTGCTGCTTAGCTGGGATAGCAAAGGCTACGATTGAAATAATGGGGTAACTCCACAGTGGCGGGTTAGATAAGCGGCGAAAGAACCGAAATCCATGCGTCGAGATTTGTAACGGCGACAATTGTATGCGCCTTTGGGTTTTCGACCTGCACGTACCACCACTCGGTACCGTTCCAATCAACCATCCGATGCGCTACAACAACGCAGTCCGAACGCTCGGTTTTGATATACCGCTCCACGGCCATTGCTTGATCTTGTGTCATTAACATGTTCCAGTCTTGTATCGGCAACAAACTCCATAATTGTATCAGGAGGAACGATACAACATGCTGCAACTGGAAATTAAGAGTTACGCTTCGCTACCGACGGCTACGTTATTGTTTCTGCATTGATTATGCAATTACTGGTGCTTGAAAACAAGATTGGCTAGGTGCGCGCTAATCCCCTCCGCATCGCTCGTCCACAAATTACTCAGCACAATGACTGTCACCTGTTCCTCGGGGTAGCGCACAATTGAATTGGTGAAACCATCGATCTTGCCTGGATGACCAATCTTCAATCGCCCGCCAGCTTGATCAATAAACCAACCATAGCCGTAGCGCTGATGATACGGAGTAAAGATTTGCTCAAGCTCCGATGCGGGCAAAAGTGTTTCAGTCGACAGTGCCTGATCCCAACGGTATAAGTCCTCGACGGTGGATGCTAAAGAACCGCAGCCATATAGCGTTGATGGATCGAGCGGACGAGCGGGCTGGCCCAGGAAGCGGTAGCCAACCGCGTCAACTGTTCCATCCGCAATGCTGGGCGCAACACCACTCGTGCTCATTTCAAGCGGTTCAAAGATGGACGTACGCAGAAAATCGGCATAGGTCTGCTGTGAAACCTGCTCGATAATCAGCCCAAGCACCACATAATCTGAGTTTTGGTATGTGTACACAGTGCCCGGGCTGGACAAAAGCCGTAGATGACGAAAGCGCGCGATCAAACCCTCGGGTGTGGTTGGAACCGTCCGGTTAGCTCCAAAACTTGGAAAATCGGTATAGTTAGGCAGGCCAGAGGTGTGCGTCAGCAGATGATGGATAGTAATTCCACGCCATTGTGATGGACAGTTAGCAAGATGATTGCAGATCGGGTCGTGTACCTTGAGCTTGCCCTGAGCCTGCAATTGCATAATCGCCAGCGCCGTAAACTGCTTCGAGATTGAGGCCAGACGAAAACGGGTGTGGACCGAATTTGGGATCTGTTCCTCTTTATTGGCCCAGCCGTAGCCCTTGCTCAACAATATCGTGCCTCGACGCACGACAAGAACGCTACCGTGAAACTGCTGGGCACGAGTTAGACGTGTTAGGTAGCTATCAAGCAGGTCGGTCACGGGACTCTGCGGAGGAACCGAGGTCGGCGTAGGTAAAGGTAATGCTGTCGGCATTGGAATCAAGGTCGGAGTTGGAGTCAAAGTCGATGTTGGGATTGGAGGGGGCGAAGATATTGTTGCCGATGTGGGCACATGCTCGATATTGACTGGCGCTTCGTCAACGCCCGTAGCCTCAGCAGATGCTTCACCAAGCGGCGCGAGAAATTGAAGCGCGGGAGGTGGTCCACTGCTGCACGCACTTAGCAGAAACATCACAAGTAGAACAACAACAGCCGTGTTGCTGCAGGAAATATATTTGTGTCGCACGTCGTTCCTTCGCTAGCGCTGTACTGCAAAAGCCCGGTAAAGGTTCCACAGCGCCATTAATGAAGCTGCCACCACAAAAGCCGTTGCTAGTTGGAACACGTCTTGCAAATGCAATCGCCACAAAAGTGTACCAAGCCAAGCAACTTGTACAGTCCCTGCTACCCGTGAACCAATGGGGGAAGTAATCAGGTGCTGTAGGCATCGCAGTGACGATTAGGTGCACATGGTACTACAAGATGGAGACGACATTGTGCGACAAGCAGCAAAAAGCGAAGACGAGCCATAATGGCTCGTCTTCGCTGTGTCCAAAAACCGTTGTTTTTGACAAATGAACTTAGCGGCTGAGGCCGGAGTTGATCTGCGAGAAGACGGTCGAGACGCGGCGGCCGAGGACCGACAAGATGCCGATAACGACGATGGCGATCAGCACGAGGATCAACGCGTACTCAACAAGGCCCTGGCCTTCTTCACGAGCGAAAAAGTTGCGAAGCATGGTAGTGAACTCCTAAACAAAAATTGCGATAAACCAATGACAGTAATGTAACGCTTCCAACCAACTTGTACAATCAACAGCCGGTCCTGATCAAAAATAGTACTTTCTCATGTCCAACAACACATGCTTTTCAGTGCAACGGGTCGTGTTCGTTACGATGGAAGATAAGTGATTAATCGTCCTTACATCGACAGCAAGAACAAGCCGGGTTCAGCCGGTTGAGCAGCAAAGCCCATTCGCTGCAAATATGCTTGATGTTGCCGGTGATCGGTCATTGTGTATACACGTTGAACGCCTGCTGAACGCCATGCATTTGCATATTGGTTATAAAAAACATGACCTGGTTGAAAATCGCGGTATCCCGGAACAACATAGTCAACGTGGATAAACAATGTTGCAGAGTCTTGACGCTCAGCGATGACCAGACCAACCGGCATTGCATTACGAACAATAAAGTATATTTCATGCTTCGACGTCAGCGGATGGGGAATCGTCGGAAAGAAGCGCTGGAGGTCGTCGGCATAGAATGACAAAAACGTATGGAGATAGGGCGCGTCCGCCGCAACCGGAACGCCGGCAAAGGTTGTTCGCGTTCGTACAATTTGGGTCAGATAATACAAGTTGATCAACACAATAAACGCGTTCATTCCAGCTACAGGGTAGGACTGAATAAGCAAGCCATACAACGTAAAGCAGGCAGCGCCAATAAGATTAATAATACGCAGCTTAATGACCGACTGCATCATTAGTGAGAAAGCAACAAGAAGCGACGCAGCGTAGCCAATCGCCTCATACAACCACGATGTTTCCACACAACCACCTGTTTGTTAGCCCAAATATCAGGACGCGCAGGCCAATGGTGACCGATACGCGTCATCGACATTATACGCCAGGAGCGGCTTAACGGATGACTATTCTGATATATGTTGGGCGGCTAAGGTAGGATGCTTAACAGCTGGACGGTTGCCGCTCTTAGATTCACAGCCAACGTGCCGTAGCAAGTTCTTATTTCCAGTTCTGCCTTGCCTGCCGACAAACAGCCGATAGCTTTATAATGCTCGTAGTTGTTGTGCAAGGAGCATACATACAATGGCAAATGTTGGATTACCGCCGGCTCTCGCTAAAACACTATTGGCGATTGCATGGGCCGATCATGATTTACATCCAGAGGAAGAAACTACGATCAAAGAGGTTATCAGTTTACTGCCGACACTGTCGGCACAAGAGTGGGCGCTGATTGAGCTGTATTTTGTGGCGCCTATCGGCGAAGAAGAGCGTGGCGAGCTGTTGCAGCAATTGATTGCGTTTATTCGTAGCGACGCCGATAAACGGATTGCCCTGGAAGCGATTGACGCGATGATCAACGCGGATGGTCTTATACAACCAAATGAGGAGGCCGTCGCGCAACAAATTCGTGCCGCGCTTAGCACTATTGATGTTACGCCATTGGGTGTCATGGGACGGCGGTTGAGTAATATTGTTCGGGCTGTTCCACGTCGAGAACGTGCACTGGAACTATGGCGGACCAATCCAGTATTATATGTATTGCAAACACGGACAGACACATCCGGCGTCGAGGGTCCCGCTGTTGAAGTTGCAGCGCTCGCGGCAGCGATCATGGCCCAGGTAGCGCGAGTCGCGTCAGCAACCACAGATCAAGAGCGACCGGTTCTAGCCCACGCGTTGATCAACGACTGGCTCATGCCGCAGCAAATTGCAGAGCGCATGGCAGAAGATGCGCTAGGGCTAACCCACCGCACCATAGATTATCATCGAATCAGCCGTGAGCTTGTGCCCCGTACCGAGGCACGACAACGAGTGGCACTGCTCGACACGCTTTTTGCAATTGCAAATGCAGCCGGACAGGTCTCGCCTAATGAAATTGACGAGATTCGTATTATCGCCGAGCGCTTACAGCTGACACGACAGCAGTTTATCGCAGCCAAACTTAAAATTCCGGCACACCAACGCGGCGGATTGTAGCAGCGTGCTTAAATCAAGCCGCTGGTACATTAGACTTGCGACGCCATGAGCGAACAAGCCACCAGCGACGAGATATTGGCAGTTCTTGAAGCATAGGCTGCGTTCGTACCGTCAACTGCGCTTGTACCCGAGCTAACTCGGCCTTGATCGCATCGCGTTCGGCCAGCGCAGCATCACGCTCGTTCAGCGCTTGTTCGGCAACCGCAATCAGGCGTGGCACATCAAGTGTCGCGGAAGTAGCCAGTTGGTATGCTTCACGATGGTTTGTTGAAGTCAGCCGGATGGAATAGCGGCGTTGCAATGTCAACAAGTCGTCACGGTCCATGATGTATTCCTCATAGTATTGAATGGCGATTGATGACTTCTGCACATAAAATGCACATTTCGTGCCACGCTGCTGCACAACGAAGTTGGTGTCGGGAGAACACGCTGCTGCACTAAGTAACACCCAATAGGTCGAACTCGCCAGCGTCAATCAGCAACACTCATTAACACTCATTAACGCTGGCATCGGCCCATCAGTTACGCTTAGTGCCCTTCTGCCGCCTCAGCTTCCGCTTTGGTTCGGTGCAACGTGCCTGGCTCTTCTTCCGGCGGGGAATACATGGTAAAGAGCTTGAGTGGAGTTTTTCCTGTATTGATAAAATTGTGGCGCGTACCCGCCGGTACCACTACCAGGCGGTTAACTCCAACCGAGCTTCGCTCACCGTCCAACACAGCTTCACCAACGCCTGCCACAAAAACCAGGACTTGATCGACATCATGCGTTTCCTCGCCAATATCATCGCCCGGCTCGATACTCATAACCACCAGCTGAGTATGTTGCTCCGTCAGGATCTCGCGTCGAAAATCGGTGTTTTGCTGCGTGAGCGCCAAGATGTCGTGGTTGAAGATAGGCATGCATATGCTCCTTTAAGGTTTCGCAGGAGCTTGCTTCCAAAATACATGCCCCGCCGATGCAAAGCGGCAATGCGACGAAGTGCCCAAACCGCACACATTACGCGTTATCACGATACCATGGGCCAGTCAGTTCAACCTCAAACAGTGCAGACGGCTCGTCGTTGTCGTCATCTATCACAAAATACACAAGCTGCAGGTCATCGTTGCCAACACTGATACCTTCAATCTTTCCATCGAACGGCTGCCCATCCTCGTCTATCAGTTGTGTATAACGCGCGCCGTCGGCGTCGATTACGCCCAGAACCGAGCCTGTAATTTCCCCATCAGTGCCCGCTGCCGCAGACCCTTCCGCTGAAGCCGAATACAAGATGACCTGAGAAACTAGCTCGGCATCGGAGAAATTGAGCGGATGGTCGCTCAAGTTGCCAAGATGATATTGCACGACGTTTTGTGGCTTTGGAGCGGGGTTATTCGGCTGCTGTAGATGTGCCCATAACTCCGGCCAGCTGACGTCACCAGTCGCATCAACTGGCTTCAAGCCGTCGCTTGGTGCGCCGTTGCCGCGTTGAAACAGGCGAATCTGACCAGTGTCGAGATAAACAGCGCCTTCAACGTTGAGTTCGCTGCCCGAAAAATCATGGGCGTTTCGCAGCGCTCCATAAAATGACGCCCCATTGAATACTTGTACTTCCGGCTGATCGTCGTCACGCCAAAACACAACCACGATCCGTTCGCGTTCGGGGGAGGTACCCGAGCCAAAGGCAACCAGTAATGATGAACCTTCGTGCGGAACAGCAACGCAGGCTTCGAGATCGAACTTGTGGCCTTTGTTCCCATGGTCTGCGTCAAAAACACGATCGCCGTCAGGACCGCTGGGAAGCGTAAGCGTCGTAGCACGTCGCTGTTTCGTGTCAATCAGTGCGACAAAGTTCGTGTTGTCTTGCACAACGGCAACATATTCGGCGATACAGGTGAGGCTTGAGCCGGCTCGTACATAAGGTGGACGCTCAAAATCCTGTGGCGGATCGTCATCATAAAACAATGGCGTGCTTCGAATAATGCGCGCCTTTAACGCTGGACTTAGCTGTGCGGTAATCTGCGGGACCACGATGTCCTCCTTGGCCTGAACGAGAAGTTTTAAGCCAAGCTGTAGCATAGCACGCTTTGTACAGGCGGCCGCGGTTAACCAGCTTCGGACGCTACCGTTCCAGGCTCCGCAGCAGTATCATGCGCGGTAGCCTCATCGCTGTGTTGGCTGCCTACGCTTGTCACAACCACGACCGATGCCGTAATCGTGACCGTCGCGAGAAGTGTATATGCAGTAATAACTTCACCGGCAAGCCCCCAGCCTAGCAGCACTGCCACCATTGGATTGACATACGCATAGGTTGCGGCCCATGTGGGCGTTGTATGCTTGACAAGCCAACCATACGCGCTGAACGCAATGAGTGAGCCGAACACGACGAGATAGCCAAACGCCAGGAATGACCGGAGCGACACTTCACCTGGCTCGAACGTCGTGATTTCGCCGGACATCAACGACACAACGCCAAGGAGCGCACCGCCGGCCAGCATCTGCATACCCGATGCCTGCGTTCCCGATGAGGGTAGTTTTGCTTGACGGACATAGAGCGAGCCGATTGCCCATGACAGCGCCGCCAGCAAAACCACGATCACACCAACAAAATCAACGCCGCTGACAAGACCTTGGGCGGGGTTGACCAGAATTGCCACGCCACCAAAGCCCAACATAATCGCGAACAGCGTGCGAATAGTTGGACGAGTACCGCGTGGCCGAAGCCAGTCCAGCAGCATGATCCATAATGGCTCGGTAGCAATCAGCAGCGCCGCTACGCTTGACGCTACACGTTGTTCCGCCCAGGTCACCGCTCCATTGCCGCCAAGCAGCAACAACGCGCCAATAATCGTTGCGGTTATCCACGCCCGACGATCTGGCCTCGGCGCGCCCTGCATCATGCTCCACCCGTACAATAACGCGCCGGCAACCAGGAAACGACTTCCTGCCATCAGAAATGGAGGAAGCGTCTCGATTGCTACGCGGATGCCAAGATAGGTCGATCCCCAGATTATGTACACGGCAGCAAATGCGGCAATCAGTCTCATACGCGACGAGCTTTGTTGGAAGTGCGCAAACATTTAATAGTTCTCCTGTCGTTTGCATAACACACTGCTGGCGCTTTTGGTTGCAACAAGGACCATGCACGCACTATCACGCGTTATGTTCATGCTACTATTAAGTTGAGCGCATTGATGAGAAGGAAATAACGTCATGACAACAGGTCCCCAATTTATGGACGAGACGGACCGCGAAGGTACGTTCGTTCGACAAGCATATACAATCCGCGACCGCATTACAGCTGACGGATCTTCGGGATTCCCTGCCGAAGCGGGACGCTACCATCTTTATGTTTCGCTGGCATGTCCCTGGGCACAGCGCGCAATGATTGTCCGTCGGCTGCTTGGGCTTGAATCAGTTATTTCTATGTCGATTGTTGACCCGATCCGCGACGAGCGTGGCTGGGCGTTTCGGGATGGCCCCGGCCACACCCGCGATCCAATCAACAACTTCCAGTTCTTATCGGAAGCCTACCTGCGTACCGATCCAGCTTATACTGGACGTTATACCGTACCATGCATCTGGGATCGCGTCACACAACGCCTCGTCACCAACAACTTTCCCGACATCACCATCGACTTCGAGACACAGTTTCGTGCCTTCCACCGGCCCGACGCGCCCGACCTGTATCCTGTGTCGCTACGAAACGAGATCGACGAATTGAATGCTGTGCTGTACACCGACGTCAACAATGGTGTGTACAAAGCGGGATTCTCCGTTTCACAGGATGCTTACGAAACAGCAGTGGCAACCCTGTTCGCGCGACTGGATTGGCTAGAAGAGCGGCTGGCGGGGCAGAGGTTCCTTTTTGGCGACCAAATCACCGAGTCTGATGTCCGGCTGTTTACCACGCTGGCTCGCTTCGATGCTGTGTATGTCGGACACTTCAAGTGTAATCTACGCCGATTGGTCGACTACCCTAACCTGTGGGCCTATGCGCGTGACCTGTACCAGCATCCCGGCTTTGGAGACACCGTCGACGTTGATCATATCAAGCGTCACTATTACATGACACACGATCAGCTCAATCCTTCGAGGATTGTGCCGATGGGACCGATTATTGATTGGAACATGCCGCAACAGCGAGAGGCCCTAACGAGTGAATCACATGTACGTTCGCGATGCGTTTGACAACGAGCGCGCTGCGATCCACGATCTAACACTAGCAGCGTATAGCGAGTACGCAGACATTATGGATCCGGAAGGATGGTTAGCGCTTCAGCAAGCGTTGGTTACCGCGCTTGACACCACGATGCCAGTTGAACGGATCGTGGCGGAACAGCACGGCAAGCTAGTAGGCAGCGTCCTGTTGTTTCCACCAGCTGTAGACGAGTACAACGGCGCTGTTGATCACGTCAATTGGCCCGAGGTTCGCCTACTTGCCGTCGTACCGGAAGCCCGAGG
>JASKZZ010000227.1 GCA_030147335.1 Herpetosiphonaceae bacterium
CACAAAATCCTGAAAAATAACGCCGATATGTGAGCGCAAATCGTCCAGATCATAATCACGAAGATCCACACCATCTAGCAAAATCTGCCCCTCGGTCGGATCGTACAACCGCGTCAACAACTTGATGAGTGTCGTCTTGCCGGCGCCGTTCGCTCCCACCAGCGCGATCTTCTCTCCCGGCCGGATCATCAGCGACACATTACGCAGCGCCCAAACCTCACGGCCAGGGTAACAAAACCCGACATTGCGGAATTCAATGCCGTGTCGAATCGGCAGCATAACCTTGCGCGCATTGACCACCGTTTGCATTCGTGGCTCAATCGCTAAAAAGTCAAACAGATTGTTCAAGAACAAGCCGTTTTCGTACAATCCATTGACGCTGCCAAGTAGACTTTGAAAGGAACCTTGGCTTTGACGGCAAAGCGTCAGGTAAAATGTTAACTCACCCAGCGAAATACTGCCCGACAACGTGCGCCAGACAATATACGCATAAACGACATAAAAGCTAGCACTGCTGACCAGTCCCCACAGCACGCTGATTCTGCTCCGGCGTAGAGCAAGCGCAGTATCCTCGCGGTAAAAGCCCCAAAAAAAGTCTTGATACCGTTTGAGCAACGTGTCACCGAGGCCAAATAGCTTCACTTCTTTGGCAGCGCTATCAACAGTTAGCACTTGCTCTAAATATTGCATCCGGCGCGACTCAGGAGCACGCCATGTCAATAACCGAAAATGGAGCGAGCTGTAACGTGTCTGAGCAATAAATGCTGGCAGTGTCGCGGCAATCAGAATGAGTGCTACTAGCGGGCTAAACGCCAACAACACAACCGCAAACGAGCCAAGCGTCAAAATACTTTGAATCACGCTGAAGCTGGTATTAACGGCGCTCAGCGCGCGACTTCCACCGCCCCGTCGTGCATTTTGCATCTGGTCGTAGAATGTGGGGTCTTCAAATGATTGGAGGTCGAGAGCAAGCGCTTTTTGAATAATGGATTGACTGACGGTGTAATCAACCCGTGCGTGAAGCACATGATCCAACAGTGCCCTTGCCTGCCCCAATAATGAACCAAGCGCGATCAGGCCAAACTCTAGCGCAAGAAAAGGCAGCACCGCTCGAAGCCCCGCATTGACAGTCTGCCCCGCTTCAAGTGATTGCACCACGCCATCAACGATCAGCTTGCCAACCCATGCCTGTGATACTGGTAGCACAGCAGAAACCAATGTTACCAGCGCAAGCCCAATTGTACTCAAGCGATGTGCCTGCCAAACCAAACGGATAGCACGTGGCAGATTGCGGACGGCGGAGCGTACGTCGTTCCAGCGTTCTTGCCAGCGACTCCAACGCGGCATAATTGTTTGTGGTGGTGTTGCAGCCAAACCTATCCTCATTTCATCAGCTACGCCGCAGCGGTTTCCTGTTTTCAGGCTAGAAGCTGTACGTGTACAGGAAGTGTAATGCTGATCGGGTATTGGCGTATCAACCGGATGGAGAGGATGGACTGCACTTGACCTAGCAGATTGGCCAGGTTCGTGCATGGCAGATATTAGAGGGAGATCGGTGCATGACTACGTGGAAACCGCCTACGTAGAGCATGAGGAAACAGTATAGCTCAGCAGTGGTAAAACACGATCTGGAAAAACAGTTGATTGAACGTCGCCGATTCGGATTGCGCCCATGGCTCGATAAAACATTTCGGCGTGAGGATCGCTCTCGATAATGATGCGTTGGACCTGCGTTGCTCGTGCGGTAGCGACCATGTGATGCCACAGTTGCTTGCCATAGCCCTGCCCTATAGCCGCCGGTTCGACAAACAAATTCGTCAGCTCGGCCTCGTCGCCTGTTGGACGCAGCCCATAAAAGCCAATCGGCTGCCCGTCGACCTCAAGCACATACACAAACTGGTCCGCAGCGTGTTCGGAGTCGATTATCAAATCATCACGGCACGCCACCATAAATATGGGATCGTAACCCCAATGGGCTTTTGATCGAAAAGCTAACTCACTTAGTACAGGAAAGTCATTTTCAGCCGCTGGTCGAATACAGGTGCTTCTGGGTATGCTGGTATCACTCACCGCTTCCTACCTCGTCACAAATTGCCTTGTTGACGCTGAACGCATTGTTTGCTCAAACGCAATGATAGTACCCATCCAGCACCAACCCAATCCAAATACTATCCATACAGCAAATCCAGGTAAGCCGTTGATCCCTGCTCCAACCGGCAAGAATAAGCCCAGCAGTCCCAAAATAAGCGGCAACCCCTGCCAGCCCAATCGTTGGTTGGACTGCAAAGCTGCACTGCCAACAAGTATCAACCCTACGCTCAACATCAGAAGACCAACGCCAAAGCTATGCGAAATAAGAGAGAAGTTCACTTCGTTAGAGGCTACCATTTGGTCAATGAATATTTCGGCAGCGATCAGCAATAAGCCGGCACAAGCGAGTACAAATCCAGCGCGTCCCATGAATGTCGTTGACGTGTATTGTAGTCGTAGCACACGTAGGCCAATCATAAAACAGCCTGAAGCCGGGACCAAAGCTATCTGTGCTGCGGCGACAACGTATGTCAAAAACACACCGCTATCTTGATGGACGAAC
>JASKZZ010000209.1 GCA_030147335.1 Herpetosiphonaceae bacterium
GAGAGTACCGCGACGAACTTGTTGTTCGCCAGGATCCCCGTGGCCGTCCCTATTATTGGCTTGGAGGCAGCGATCCGGAAGGCGATCTTACCGAAGGCACTGATACCGCGGCTGTGGCGAATGGTTACATTTCGGTTACTCCTGTACATTTTGACCTCACCAATCAATCCTGGCTGCACAGATTGCAGGATTGGTGGTTGGACGACTAGCCATGGCATTGCTATAATCGAAGGATAATAGATGTACAAGCATAAGTGCCGGGAAGGCGTTCGCTTTTCAAGCCTGTTGCTTGATTACAAAAGATTTGTAACAACTGTTTCATGTCCAAATTTCATATAACCATCACACAATGGGGTCTTGTAAGTGGCGTTCGGCAAGTGCAGAGCGACATGATCGTTGTGTGCGCGCCGCGCTCGCCCTTTTCCATAGAAGCGCGCAAGGGCCAGTTGGTCGTGGTGGTCGAAGCCGAAGGTGACGTATCACGGGGTCGTCAAGCGTGTGAGCTAGTTGCAAAGACGATCAGTGAAACGTTTTACGCCGATGGCTCGACCAGCATTACCTCGTCGCTCCGGCAAGCAATCAAGGCCGCCAATAATGCTTTGTATCAACATAACTTCAGCGCGCCGCCTCATAAACGCGCGTTGGTTGGAGCTACCTGCGCTGTTGTACACGGCAGCGACTTGTATTTAGCCCAAGTGCCTCCTGCTCAAGCATTTTTGTCGCATACAACAAAGCTTCGGGCGCTACCACTGCCGATGGCATGGACGAATGGTGCTCGTTCGTCTGTGTCGCAACATCAAGGCGCGCTTGGCACAAGTCTAGGATCGGAGCCTGAGTTTTCTCGTGCTGTTTTGCAGCCGGGCGATATTGTCGTGCTGTGCGCGTCGAACATTGTGCGACTGCTTAGCAGGCAGCAAGCCGAACAGCTTATTTGCTACAGTGATGGACAGACAATCGCGGAAGAATTCTACAAACTTTGTCGTTCAGCACATTTGCCGGAGTCACATGCGATTGTGCTGGAAGCGGTCGCAGGCGATGCCCCCGACGAACGCGAACCGGTGCTTGGTCCTGCTGCAATTACTGAACGTTCCAAGCATGTTGTTGGGCGGTTCTCAGGATTGTTTGGCCTTGGTGGTCGTCAACGTGAATCGGTACCGCAAACCGCGCAGCCGACCAATGATGTTACCTTAGCGTCACCATCCGTTGCGGTTGCATCCGTGGCTACAGCTCCAACGGGCGTTGCCCCTACAACTCGTCAACTCACCGTGATGGATACGATACCGGTGGCCGATGCTGTTCCATTGCCGATGAGCGCGTTTATTGGCGAAGGTGAGTACGGTGGTCAAGTTCGTCCGCCGGCAGTGCCCAAGCGTAATCGGCAGATCGACCTGGGCGATAATCATGGCATGCCTGTCGACTTCGCGGCGATTCCACGAAAATCTCCATCTCCTCCACCAACCATGGGGGATCGGCTCACATTTCCATTACGCAGCGCTGTTGTGACGCTGCTCAGTGGCGCTGCGAACGTACCACGTCGAACGGCTCGTCCTGCCGAGCGCCTTCCGGCTCAAGGATTGAAGCTGCGTGGTCTTTCGTATCGTAAGCAACGACCACGACTGCCTTGGCTGAATATTATGCTGATCTTAGGTGTTATTGCTGCGCTGATTGTCGTGGGTATGCAGCAAAATCAGCAGCGGGACACCAATACGGTTGAGGTTGCGTTGGGCAAGGTGCAAGGCGCTGTGCAAGCTGCCCGACAAGCTGATGATCCTGATCAAGCGCAGATTGAGCTGGCGCGGGCAGAAGTCGCGCTTAATCAGGACGTGGGCGTGCTGGTACAAAGCGGTATGATTACTACAACCAAGCCGTTGGTCTGGTCGCGCTATCTCGATGTTCGCGATACCTACGACCGCGCAATGGCTTCGATTAACCGCATCGGCTTCATTGACGATTTTGAAACCGTAGCGACGCTTCCAGGTGAACAAGGCATCATCAAACGCATCGTCCTTGGCACAACGGCGACGATTTCTGATACTGAGCCGCCGATCTATTTTCTGGATGGTGCCGCAGGCGTGTTGTATCAGGCTGATCAAGAAACGCCAATTCTGCGTCCTGATCAAGAGGCCGGTATCTTTGTGACCAAGAATGTGCGCGAGGCACTATGGCGCGAAGAGGGCAACGGCGTTATTGCGTTTGATCGTGGCGATCCTTCCTTCCCGGTGTACCATGTCTACTTGCAGAATGGCGATAGCTGGCTTTCCAATCAGTTGAACCAGACTGAGCATATGCAGCCGAATGACGATGATCTGCCGATGACGACATTTGGCGGTCACCTGTATATTTGGGATGCCGTAAAAGGGAAGGAACAACTCTGGAAGTACGCAAGCGGTATGTACGCCGATCTGCCTACCGCGTGGATTACAAATGCCGGCGGCGCACCGTTGGATCAAGTTGTTGATGTGCAGATCGAGGGCGATGTATATTTGCTCAATCGTGATGCAAGTATTTCCGTGTTTAACGGCGGCGCGCTGGTTAGACAACTTCCTGCGCCACAGCTCAAGGTGCCGGTTGACAATGTTAGCCGCTTTGTTGTTACACCCGACGTGTATGAGGAGGATGGGCTCACGCTTAAGCAGCCAGGCTTTATCTACATTTTGGATTTGCGTAACGAGCGAGTGCTCCAGCTCAACAAGTCCGATGGCGCGCTGATTCAACAGATCCAGGCTCGCTCGCGTGGTCCGCTCAACCAAATAACAGACTTGGCAGTTGACCAGGCGCGGGGCACGCTCTACCTTGCAAACGGCCCACGCGTGTTGAGCGCAGCCTTACCCGAGCCGCCGCAGCTTGATGCTGACGTAACCACAACAACAACGCCGACACCATGATCTGCGGTACATAGCGCGTCGGAATTGCTTGGGCTTCTAAGAACTGGTGAGTCTGTTGATTGGATCGTTATCGTTAAGGAGGGGCGGCAAAAACAATCCGTCCGCAACGCCATGTTAATCAAGCCTCCCAGCCGTACCGATCTTGATGATGCATATGCCGCTGTCGGCTGTCCGGTTTGTAGCTTACTTACGCGCAGTGAACGCCGGTACATCGATGCGACGCTATACGAACATGTGACCGATGTGAAATGGCGCGCTGAAGTTCGTGCTGCGCGTGGTTTTTGTGCTCTTCATGCTCAACATGTACTCGCGGGTGGCAGATCCGCGCTTGGCGTGTCGCTTGTTGCCGCCGATATTCTCAAAACACTGCGTGAAACGCTACCTGCATCAAGTGGTAGCAGCGGAGCATTTGGGCGTCTCCGCTCTGCT
>JASKZZ010000320.1 GCA_030147335.1 Herpetosiphonaceae bacterium
TGTTCTTCAAGCAGACCGAACGGTACGTTTGTGATATAGCAACAGGCGTTGGGTTCAAGACCTATTTTCTCAGTCATGGCCTTAGCGATCCCAACGTGAGCGCATCTGAGCGCAGTATCGCGCTGTTTGGTCTGCCGCTAAACGAGGCGCGCGTTGAAACCAACAGCAGCGGCGATACCGTGCTAACACAATGGTTCGAGCGCGCACGTTTCGAGTTTCATCTAAAAGCAGATCCAGCAGACAGGCCGCAGGAACAGGTGCTGCTTGGGTTGTTAGGCAATGAGGTTCGTCCTTCACCCAGCCAAACGCCAACTCCTCCACAGGAAGTACGTCTAGCACTAGAAGAAGTGGCGAGCGGATTAACCCAGCCGTTGTTTTTCACTCACGCCGCTGACAACTCTAATCGTCGTTTTGTTGTTGAAAAGGGTGGAACGATTCGGACTATACCTGACAAGCGTCTATTTCTTGACCTCAGCAGTCGAGTTCGGGCAAGCGGCGGTGAACAAGGCTTGCTTGGCTTAGCCTTTCATCCCCGCTTTCGTGAAAACGGCTATTTTTATGTCAACTATACCGACCGCAACGGTAACACCGTAATTTCCCGCTTTGGTTCCAGCAGCGATAAAGCGTTTGGTGACGCCACCAGTGAAATGATTATTTTGCGTCAAGATCAACCAGCAGCAAATCACAATGGTGGAATGCTGGCATTTGGTCCCGATGGCTACCTATACATTGGGTTAGGCGATGGCGGCGGCGCAAACGATATCTACCGCAACGCTCAAAACAAACGCTCATTGCTTGGCAAACTGCTGCGTATCGACATTGACCGGGCGACACCCTACGCCATTCCTGCTGATAACCCGTTCGTGAACGACGCGGCAGCGCGACCAGAAATTTGGGCCTATGGACTACGTAATCCCTGGCGCTTTAGCTTCGACCGAGGAACAGGCGATTTGTTTATTGCCGATGTTGGTCAAGGTCGTAGCGAATGGGTTCATTGGTCTTCCACCAGCAGTACCGGTGGTGCGAACTATGGCTGGCCAATCGTGGAAGGGACACAGTGCCTCGAAGGATCAACCTGTAACCGAGACGGCCTGACACCACCGATTGCGGAGTACAGCCACAGTGAGGGTTGTTCAGTTACAGGCGGTTATGTGTACCGTGGCACTGGGTATCCAGCACTGCGAGGAATGTATGTGTTTGCCGATTTCTGCTCCGGGCGTATCTGGACACTTGCGCGCAACCAAAGTGGCGCATGGACGATGAAGCAGCAGATCAAGACATCGCTGCGAATTAGCTCATTTGGCGAGGATCAATCGGGTGAGCTTTATATCACAGACTTTGCAGGTGGCCGCGTGTATCGTCTTATCGAAGCTCGCTAGTACAAATTTTTTCCATGAATACTCCTAGCCGACCATATTGCTGAGGTGAAACTCCGCCGAGCATATCAATTGTTGATAAACATACTCGACAAGTACTCTTCTTCAACAGGACACATGGGTAATTACTGAGACCCATAGTGTTTGGTAGACTACCGTCATTGGTTATTGCAATTATTGCTTAGGAGTTCACCACCATGCTTCGCAACTTTTTCGCTCGTGAAGAAGGCCAGGGCCTTGTTGAGTACGCGTTGATCCTCGTGTTGATCGCCATCGTCGTCATCGGCATCCTGTCGGTCCTCGGCCGCCGCGTCTCAACCGTCTTCTCGCAGATCAACTCCGGCCTCAGCCGCTAAGTTTATCCATCGGAACGGTGATGCTCTGCATCGTTTACGAAGGCGAGCCACAATGGCTCGCCTTCGTTGTTTTGTTGCCCTACCCTCGTATCACGCGCATTCATGGAACTGTTTGACGTCATGTTCTTTTTCCGGTATTATTCTTCACGTAACGGCCCCATCGTCTAGCGGCCTAGGACGACACCCTTTCAAGGTGTAGATCGCGGGTTCGAATCCCGCTGGGGTCACCAACAAAATTTGCGGAATTTCAGAAAGTAGTTCGCTGCAATTCAGAAAGTAATTCGCCTTTTTGCAGAAACTACTTCATCTTACGGAAAAGCCGCACTACAGGCCGAGGTGGACTATATAGTCCACCTCGGTTTGTTTTTCCAGTTACGATGTGAAACGGCACGAGGTGACGAAAAAATTGCAACGAGAGGGGCAAGTGTGGGAGTTAAAACTCCAAGTCGGACGAGGACTCCGAGGTAGCAACAGGCAAGGATTTACCCATAACCTCCTCAAAAATCTCACGGGTCAAGTACCTTTGCTGGCCATGATCTGGCCCGAAATACTTTTGGAACCGGCGCCGACGTACATCAATCACTTTCCAATCTCCTCCCGTGTCTGCCCAGAACATCGCTCGCATTTCTGTCAGTTCTTCTTTGCTCAACTGTTTGCCCCGCGCTATGTTGAGACTCTTAAGTACGCCTTTGAAAACAGGCCCCGGCCAGATCGGGTACAGTATAATTCTTTTTGCGCCCCAATAGAATGCTCGCCGCTGATTCGATCATGTCGACAACGACGAGCATGTTGCTCACACTCAAGTGCTAGGCCGCGTTCACCGCCTGTATATACGCAAAGCTGCGCTGCACATCGTCGAGTGGCGCGTCAGATGTATCCTGCTCCACGATATACCACTCTGTCGCGTGCGCGGCTTGCAGTATTTGCTCCCATGCAAGCGATCCGCTACCAACTGGCGCGAATGTGCCGCCCGGCTGTGTCGATCGATCTTTCAAGTGCAGCAGCTTCACTCGATCGCCATGTTGCTCGATGAGCGTCACCGGATCACGACCTGCAACGACTACCCAGTACACGTCAAGCTCGAAATGCACCAGTGCCGGGTCGGTTTCAACAACCAGCGTTTCCCACATGGTAGTGTTACCGAGTGACGCGAATTCGAAATCGTGGTTATGATACGCCAAGCGTAGGCCGTTGTCGTGGAACTGTTGCCCGATACGATTCAGACGCTTTGCCAGTGCTTGCGCTCGGCCCACGTCGCCACGATATTCTTCGCTTAGCCACGGCACAACTGCATACTGACAGCCAAGCGTTTTGAGATCGGCGATAACCCGTTCTGCATGCTGTTCCAGTTGATCCAGAGTAACGTGCGCTGCCGGCGCTCGCATGCCAAGTTCGTCCAACACGGCACGAATGTCCGTTGGTGTGCTGTTGCCGTAGCCCACCAACTCTACAACCCGATACCCGATCGCCGCGACCTGCCGCAACGTACCGAGCATATCATCCGCTGTTAACGATCGTAATGTATATAACTGTACGCCAAGTTGATCAAGGTTCATACGGTATGTACCTCCCGTGCGCTCCAGTTTACAGGCAACGCTTCAGGTTGTTGCATCATGCTGTCGAGCGTAATATGCCGCCCATCGCGGGAAGCATCATGGATGGCGTGCATAATATCGAGCACATGGTACGCCAGATCGCCGTTGGCCCGATGGAGACGCCCCGTTCGCAGCGCATCCGCCATGTCCGCCACGCCAATGCCCCGGCTGTTCGCGGTGTGATGGTGCTCGATCGGCTGCTCCTGCCACTCAACCTCGCCCGGACGGTGCAGCACCACCGGTCCGCCAAACGTATTCGGGTCAGGCAGGAGCAACGTGCCTTCAGTACCAAACACTTCCATGCCGCCAACCTTGCCTGGAATCACATCAAAGCTGGTCGTGATCGTGCCGACCGCGCCACTGGCGAAATCGAGCACACCCGTGATATGCGTTGGAGTCGTAACGGTGATCATCGTGCCGTTCAGCGGCTGGCTGGTGATCATACGTTGGGAACGCGAAATTTGCGCCGAACCGGTGACGCGCGCTACTGGGCCGAGTAATGTTGTGAGCGCGGTGAGATAATACGGCCCCATGTCGAACATTGGGCCAGCGCCTTGTTGATAAAAGAACTCGGGGCTAGGATGCCACGACTCCGGCCCTCGTGATAGCATAAACGCGTGCGCGGCGATCGGTCGTCCAATCGCCCCTGCATCGATCAGCTTGCGGCAGGTTTGCAGTCCACCACCCATAAACGTATCGGGCGCGCCGCCAACGAGCAAGCCCTTTGATTTGGCGAGATCAAGCATGCGGCGCGCGTTTTCACGATTGAT
Source organism: Herpetosiphonaceae bacterium (assembly GCA_030147335.1). Classification (GTDB taxonomy): domain Bacteria; phylum Chloroflexota; class Chloroflexia; order Chloroflexales; family Kallotenuaceae; genus LB3-1. Next base: position 4,098 of record JASKZZ010000320.1, read on the forward strand.
CGCCAGCGGCTTTTCGTTATACACCGACTTGCCCGCATCCAACACTGCCAACCCGATCGCACCATGTGCTGCCGGAATCGTAAGGTTGACCACCAGCTCGATCTCCGGATCGGCCAGCAGCTCGTCGGGGCTGTAGGCTTTCGGCACGTCGTACTTTTGCGCCTGTGTTTGGGCACGCTCGAGCATAAGATCGGCGCACGCAACAACATGGAGACTAGGAAATTGCGTACAATTTTCAAGATATATGCTGCTGATATTGCCGCAGCCAATAATGCCAACGTTCACTGGTTGAACCATGATGTCATCCTTGATTTAATGAACACACCGGCCACGCTCTACGACGCGTTATTTCACCGACTTGCCCATAACATGCCGCGCCGTTGAGTCTCACGCGTTTCGGGCACATCTAAATCACTCGTATGATGGCCGAGCGACGAAAAAAACACCTTCCCCTGCGCCCAGCGCCGCTTCCACACTACAGGCATCACCGTCCCCGCAATCCACGGCGCGTACTCGCCGCTAAACGTCGTCGTCGCCAGTACCTCGTTCGATGGATCGACGTGCATGTAGTATTGCTCGGTATGCACCTCGAAATCGTGCAGCCCCGCCATGATTGGATCATCGTGGTTGGCGATGTTCACCGTGTACGGAATGATGTTGCCTGGATGCGCCACCCACTGCCCGCCGACCATCCATTGATACTCGGTGTTGTTGCGAAACGAGTCGGCCATGCAGCCGTGCCAGCCAGCAATGCCAACCCCACCTGCAACGGCACTTAGCAGCGCCCGTTCCTGCTCGTTCGTGATCGTACCCATCGTCCACACCGGCACGATCACACTCAATTCGTGCAGTGACGTGTCGAGGTAGGCATCCAGCGTGTCGCGCACGGTCACCTTGAAGCCTTCGTCGCGTAACATCGTCGCGATCAATTCGGCGGATTGCTGCGGCTGATGCCCGTCCCAGCCGCCCCACACGATCAACGCAGATTTCATAAACTCCTCGCTCCACTCACAAAATCGTGCAGCGCGGCTCGATCAGCACACGCTGCACGAAAACCACATGGATGC
>JASKZZ010000338.1 GCA_030147335.1 Herpetosiphonaceae bacterium
TACGCTGTTGTTCAAGCAGAATTTCATACTGGTCGGGTTGGCGGATTAAGCACCGACGCTGTGTGGCATATTTTTGAAACAATCGCAATTCACGCGCGCATAACAGCTCATTTGCGTGTCGAGTATGGCCGCAACGACCACCACAAAATTGAAGGGCTTTTTAAAGCATTTGCACGCGCGCTTGACGGCGCTACCCGCATCGATCCGCGGCTAGGCGATCAGGTGCCAAGCACCAAAGGCGTGCTGTGAGTATCGCTCCACATCATGCGGACCTTCGCGCCCGACTCGCTACCGCGCTCTCAGCGCCCTACCAAGCGCTATTGTTTCAAGCTGCAAACATAGCAGCTAAACAGCAGCTTAACATGTTTCTTGTCGGCGGTCCTGTGCGTGATCTTATCCTGCGCCGTCCGCTCACCGACCTGGATTTGGTAATCGAAGGCGATGCATGGCCGGTAGCAGAGGCATTTTGTGCGGCGACTGGCGGGAAGCTCACCAAGCACGCAGCCTTTCGGACGGCCGTTGTCGAGGTGGATGTTGATGGGACGCGCTATCCAATTGATTTTGTAACTGCGCGACGCGAAGACTACCCGACGCCGGCAGCATTACCGGTTGTTACACCGTCGGGTATGCACGATGACCTCGCCCGACGCGACTTCACCGTTAACGCAATGGCGCTGCAAATCCTGCCCGATGCCGCTGGTGAGCTTCTTGATCCATTTGCGGGAGCGCATGATATTGAGGCCGGCATGATCCGTGTGCTGCATGAACGCTCTTTCGTTGACGATCCGACTCGTATTCTGCGCGGGGCGCGTTTCGCCTCACGGCTAGGGTTTACGCTTGAACCCGCTACTCACGCACAGATCAGCGCTGCCCTCGCCGAAATGATGCTCTCACGCACGTCGCCGCAGCGTATTCTGAATGAGCTATGGCTGACGCTGGATGAGCCACAACCCGAGGTAGCGCTCCAACTGCTCCACGAGCTTGGCACATTTGACCAGCTCGCGCTCGTTTGGAGCAACGAGTGGAATCGTCAATTTTCGGCGGCACGCAGCCGAACAGTGGATGATGTGTCACTGAGCGACGTATCGTTTGGCCTGCTTATCTGGCCGATGGATCAGCATCAGCGCAATTCCTTTCGCACCCGCTACAACCTTCCTGGCGGGCAACGAAAGCTTTTGGACGAGCTGCCCTTCTCTGTTCCAGTCGCGCTCAGTCAATCAAGGATCAACGATTTTGAGCTGGAACAGGCATTGCAGCCATACAGTATCGTAACGCTCCGCACGTTACAGCTTGTCGCGCCATCTACCGCCGATTACATCGAGCACTATCTTGCTAACATTCGTTCGCTGGCAGCTTTACTTTCGGGCGACGATCTTCGTGCCCATGGTATTGCACCCGGACCACAGTATCGCCAGATTTTAGCGGAGCTGCGGCAAGTTCAGCTCCTGCAAATGATCACCACACGCGATGCGGCATTGCACTGGCTTGAGCAACGCCAACACTAAAAGTGGGCGTCGAGACGTGCTACCATACAAAAAAAGGAAAAACAATGACAGATGTACTTGCGCTTTTTCCGCTTAATCTTGTGCTTTTCCCAGGCGCATCTTTACCGCTCCACATTTTTGAGCCACGCTACCGCCTGATGATCAACCGCTGCATCGATCTCAAGCAGCCGTTTGGTGTCGTGCTGATCGAAGAAGGTGAGGCCGAAGGTGGGCCAATTGCCGATCCGCAGGAAGTTGGCACCACGGCGGTGCTGCAAAATGTGCTTAAGTTTCCTGATGGACGAATGATCCTGGCTGCGGTTGGCGAACAGCGCTTTCGGATCGCGCAGATTGTCCAGCGTGAGCCGTACATGATTGCCAACGTAGAATATTTGGACGACAACGTGTCGCCCGAGGCTGAGATTTTAGCACATCGGGCCCGTGAACTTTATGTGCGCCATCATGAAGCGCTCAGCCAGGCGACGGGAGTTACGCAGCAAATGGTTGAGCTTCCCGACGAGCCGGTTGCACTTTCATACACACTATCGGCGGAGTTCCATATCGTTGACGACTCCAAGCAGCAGCTGCTGGAGGCCGACCTTGAAGATCGATTGCTTGCCCTTGTTGATGCCTTGGAACGCGAACTGAAGTTTTTACCGCCGCCATCGCATCAACCACAGCCCACGAATGACGGCCCTTGGTCGCTCAATTAGCGCTGCATCTTGCGTTTGGCACTGCCATTCGGAACATGCGCTCACAGATTAAACCATGGTTATCGGTAGCCTCCACCTTGAACTCCATGTACCAACCGCTCATAGCCTCAAGGACAAGCGCTCGGTTGTAAAGTCGATCTTGCAGCGACTGCGGAATGAGTTTAACGTATCCACAGCGGAAGTCGGTCAACAGGACCGATGGCAGATTGCGGAGCTGGGCGTGGTCTGCGTATCATCCGACGGACAATATGCTCGTGAGCAACTTCAGGCAGTTGTTAATTGGATTTATGACAATCGACCCGACCTTGTCGTAAGTCACGCCGACATTGAGCTGCTATAAGTTACCAATCAGTCGTCAGGAAAATAAAGCAAGCGCCGCGCTTGCCGCTAAAGCTACATGGATCACACCAACGTTTACCCATTTCCAGCACTCGTCGGCCAAGACGAGCTAAAGCTTGCACTGCTGCTCGCAATCGTTAATCCGGCGGTTGGCGGCGTACTGATCGAAGGCCCGTATGGCGTCGGTAAAACAACCGCCGTTCGTGCCCTCCTCGATCTCATGCCGCTTGTGCAGCGTTCCGTTTGTCGCCGCGGCTGCACTCCCGACGAGCCGGACGCGATCTGTCCCGAGTGCCGCGAACGTATCTCGCATGGCGAAGCATTGTTGATTACCGAGCCAATGCGCCTGATCGAGCTGCCGCTTAATGCGCGGCTGGAAGATGTTGTCGGCGGGATCAACGAGCGGGTGGCATTGGAGCAACGACGCGTGCTGCTTGAACCGGGCGCGTTGGCTATCGCGCACGGCAACGTGCTGTACATCGACGAAGTGAATTTGCTGGAGCCGGCTGTTGTTGACGCAATCCTTGATGCCGCCGCTCAAGGACGAACCTTTGTCCGGCGCGGCGCCATGGTACGACTATATCCATCACGCTTTATCCTGATCGGCTCGATGAATCCAGAAGAAGGACGGCTCCGACCGCAGCTGCTGGATCGCTTTGGACTACGCGTCTGGACGCCGCCACTTGCCGCCGGTTCAGAACGATTGGAAGCTACCCGCCGCGTTCGTGCGCATCAGTCTGATGCTGAGTTATTTCGTGCCCGCTTTGCGCAAGAACTACTCGACCTTCAACAAACGGTGGACGCGGCGCGCGAGTTGCTGCCGCAAACGCAACCAACCGAGACAGCCGAGCAGCTAGCCGTTGACGTTGTCGGACAACTCCAGATTCCTTCACAGCGAGCCGAGATCGTGCTATTGGAAGCAGCTCGCGCTCATGC
>JASKZZ010000377.1 GCA_030147335.1 Herpetosiphonaceae bacterium
CGGTTGGTGTGCGAAAACCACAGGTTGTTCTTGAAGAAATCGACGTGACCGGTTACATGTGCCATCACCATCTTCTGCGTCGTCATGTCGTTGCCTTCAAGCAGGTACGCATACGATGGGTTGTTGTTGATAACCATTTCATAGATGACCGACAAGCCATAGGTATGCCCCTTGATCATCTGGTCGAAGTCCATGCCGAAGCGCCAATGCGGGTAGCGCGTCGGAAATCCGCCATAGGATGCGACTTCGTAGAGCGTGCGGTAGTCGAGCACTTCAAACGAGATCGGAAAATAATCGAGGCCATACTCGCGCGCATAGCCGTCGATCTCATCCCAGGCAGCTTGTAGGTCTGGAGGGAGTTTGGTGTTTCGCATACGAGCTATCAACTATCAACTATCAGCTATCAACTATCAGCAACGAGAACGAAACTGACGGCTAACGGCTGACGGCTGATAACTATTTCCCCTTCCCCAAAAACTCTTTGATCGAATCGTAAATGTCATCACGGTCGGCGATCTCAGAGATAACCATGTTTTCGATGTTGCCGATGTATTCTTCGAGATCGTGGGCAAAGCGACCGGAACCGTATAACGAGCGCACCTGGCCATAGCAGAACAAGTTGATTTTGGGCAGTAGGTGGTTACGCAGCAGGTCAACGCACTCACGAGTATCGCCGCCGCCCCAGTTGTCGCCATCCGAAAAATGGAAGCAGTAGATGTTCCAGTCGTCGGGTGGGTAGCGCTCCTCGATCATTCGCAGCGCAAGCTTGTAGGCCGAGCTAATCTTGGTGCCGCCGCCTTCGCGCAGATGATAGAACGTTTGTTGATCGACCTCTTTGGCTGCCGCATCATGCACGATATAGCGGATGTCAATCGATTTGTACTGCGAGCGCAGCCAGGTCTCGATCCAGAACGCCGTGATCCGCACAAGCTCTTTTTGCTCGGTGCCCATCGAGCCTGACACATCCATCGCGTAGATGATTACGGCATTGGCTTCCGGCAGCATCGTTGTTTTCCACGTTCGATAACGCATATCGTCACGGATGGGAACAACAATCGGGTCTGCCGGATTGTACTCGCCGGTCGCAATCTGACGTTTAAGCGCCTCACGATATGAGCGCTTGAAGTGACGCAGCGAGTCGGGGCCGACTTTGGCGATGCCGGTGTAGCGGTCTTTTTCGGAGATAATATTTTTCTGGCCCTTGGGTTCGATGTTCGGCAGCTGCAACTCTTCGCCAAGAATCTGTGCTAGCTCTTCAAGCGTCACATCGACCTCAATGGTATGCCGCCCGGACTCTTCGCCGGCATCACCGCTGCCACTTTGTCCATCGCCGTGCGCAATCGGATCGCCAACATCACCATCACCCTGCCCCAAGCCACCCTGCTGCTTCTGGCCGAAGCGAAATTGCGGGATGTCGATCTGCGGCAGCGGGATTGAAACGTAGCGTCGACCTTGACGCCCAATCATCTCGCCATGCGACATGTATTTGCGCAGATCTTTCTTGATTTTGCCCCGAACGATCTGTCTGAAGCGATTAAGATCGCGATCAACACGGTTTGCCATAAGCTGGGTCTCAGGCTTCAGGTCTCAGGCTTGAGGAGAGTCAATCAACTCCTCAAACCTGTCGCCTGTTACCTACTATGTTCATCAGCCATCAATAAAGATTACAACCACGATCGATGTGCGGCATCAGATGCGAGAAGTGAAAAGCTCCTCAAATCTGATGCCTCAATCGTCAAGCCTTAATTCCTACTGCTTTTCACATCGCCGCGAGCAAAAATGCTGGCAACGTAGGTCAGAACGTCGGTCGCGCAGCGGTCGCAGTAACCATAGTTGCGGATCAGCCGCGTCTTGACCACGTCGATCTTTTCTTGCGCGTCCTTGTCTACCACTTGCGAAACCAGGCTAACCAGCTTGATCGAGTCCTTCTGATCCTCGAACAACTTAAGTTCAAGCGCCCGATGCAACCGCTCGTTGGTCTTGTAGTCGAACTTTTTGCCCTCAACGGCGAGCGCGCCGATATAGTTCATGATTTCACGGCGGAAATCGTCTTTGCGGGAATCGGGAATGTCGATCTTTTCCTCGATGGAACGCATTAGCCGCTCGTCCGGCTCCTCGTACTGACCCGTGAAGCGGTTACGCACTCGCTCACGCTGGGTGTAGGCTTTGATGTTGTCGATGTAATTGCCGCACAATCGCGCAATCACGTCTTCATCGGCGCTGATGGCGCGCTGCACCTCGTTCTTGACGATTTCGGCGTACTCATCCTTAACAACGGCTAACAGATCGCGGAAGTGCTTTTTGTCTTCTTCGTTGTTGATCAGCGAATGATGCTTGAGACCGCCTTCAAGCTCGTTCAACACCATGAATGGATTAATGCAGCCTTCCTGCCCATCATTGACCAGCGCGTTCGAGATTTTGTCCTGAATGTAACGGGGCGAGATACCGCTCATGCCCTCGCGCTGCGCTTCTTTGCGCAACTCCTTGATGTTGTCTTCAGTGAAGCCCGGCAGCGACTTGCCGTCATACAGCTTGAGCTTTTGGAGCAGCGTCAGGTTTGCTTTCTTCGGCTCTTCCATGCGTGTCAAGATCGCCCACATCGACGCAACCTCAACCGTGTGCGGCGCGATATGCTTGCCGCGTACGCGCGCGCCATTGAACGACTTTTCGTAGATCTTAATCTCGTCCTTGAGCTTGGTGATATACGGAATGTCGATGCGAACGGTACGATCTTTGAGCGCTTCCATAAACTCGTTGTTTTGGAGCTTACGGTATTCCGGCTCGTTTGTGTGAGCGATAATTACCTCGTCGATGTCGGTCTGAGCGAACTTCTTGGACTTGATCTTATGCTCCTGGGAAGCGCCCAGCAAGTCGTACAAGAACGCGACATCGAGCTTCAACGCTTCGATGAACTCGATCATGCCGCGGTTGGCTACGTTGAACTCACCATCGAAGTTAAAGGCGCGCGGGTCGCTGTCGGAGCCATACTGCGCAATCTTGCGGTAGTTGATGTCGCCCGTCAGCTCAGTCGAATCCTGGTTCTTCTCGTCCTTTGGTTGGAACGTGCCGATGCCGACGCGGTCCTTTTCGGAAAAGATCAGCCTGCGAACACGCACATGCTTGATCATCTGCGTCCAGTCGCCGTTATAGCGGCGCATCAGGTCGCGGTAATTGTAGCGGCAGGATGGACACAGGTCGCCAACGATGTTAATCGAATAGCCTTCGATATTGGCGTTAAGCTCGGAAAGGAACTTGTCACGAAACTCCTCGGGGACAAGATGCAGCGGCTCTTCGTGCATCGGGCAATCTTCCCAATCTGCAACCGCTACCCGTCCAGTGTCAATATCGTCGCCGTCGCCGAGATACCAGGAAAAGGTGTACAACGCGCCTTCATCGGTACGCGTGTATTGCTCAAAGCCCTTTTTGAGACGGCGGACAATCGTGGATTTGGATGAGCCAACGGGTCCGTGGAGCAGCAAAACGCGTCGTTCGGTGCCATAGCCTTCGGCGGCGGAGCGAAAAAAGTTAACCAGACGCATCAGGGGGATTTCGAGGCCATAGATCGCATCGGCCTGGTCGATTGAGGAGTCGGTAAAGAACTTGTAGCGGATCAGCTTTTTCTTGGCATCCATGAACTCTTCCGAGCCATACGACATAACCATGTCGTAGATACGCTGAAAAGCTGTACGGGTCACACGGGGATCACGCGCAACAATATCAAGATAGTCGGCAAACGTTCCTGCCCAATTCAGCTCTTGATACTGTTTGCGATCCTGAAGCTCATTTACGAGGTTCAGGAGCGACGCACCTTTTGTTGCAGTTGCCATCGAAGTCCTCCTGCCCAAAGGGCAAATCATAGGGCCGGATAACACCAGCGGGGGGAGGTTCGCATCATGGCGATCGTTTTTTCGGTCGGCCCCAAAGAAACGGCTACGCCCAGGCTAGACTAGCCCGACGTCAATGATCGGATTCCAGCAGCCAAAGCAGCGGCGCTGGTGTAGGCGGTTACGGGTGGTGTGGCGGATGAAAAGTGCTGCTGTGTCGTGGGAACGGGCTCGGAACCGCCGAGCATATTCACTTGCTACAAAAACGGGAAACGGTTGATTTTGAATGAGGCTTGCGCCTCTCGTACAAGTGTGTACTCTTTAAGTTATACCAAGAACAAAAAACCGCGTCAAGCGACGCGGTTAGCCCATCAGTCCCAGGACCGCACACTAGCGCACGTGCAGTGCCGTTCCGTTTGCATCAACTGTTTGTGCTTGTTGCACAACGCCAATCGAGCGATATTTCTCGTAGCGCCGCTGCTGAAGCTCGGCAACAGATAGCTCACGAAGCTGCTCCAGGTGCTGCTGAATAGCTGTCCCAACCGCTGTCATAGTTGCCGCAGTATCAAGATGCGCGCCACCAATCGGCTCCGGAACGATTTCATCAATGATGGCCAGCTGATACAAATCTTGAGCAGTGATTTTCATTGCTTTGGCCGCATCGGGCGCTTTGGATGCATCGCGCCAAAGAATGGCTGCACTCGCTTCCGGCGACGCAACCGAGTAGATCGCGTATTGCAGCATCAGCAGCCGGTCGGCTACACCAATGGCCAGCGCGCCACCGGAACCACCTTCTCCGATCACCGTGCTAATCACCGGTACCGTCAGTTGGGCCATAACCACCAGATTTTCTGCAATTGCCTCGCCGATGCCACGCTCTTCCGATCCCATACTGGGGTCAGCGCCGGGAGTGTCGATAAACGCCAGCACAGGAAAGCCAAACTTTTCGGCGTGCTGCATCAGCCGTAATGCTTTGCGATATCCTTCAGGGCGAGGGCTGCCGAAGTTGTGCGCGATATTTTCTTTGGTGTTACTGCCCTTTTGGTGGCCAAGCACAACAACGGTTTGTCCGTTGAAGCGTCCTACGCCGCCTAGCAGCGCGCGATCATCACCGAAACGCCGGTCGCCGCGCAGCTCAACAAAATCCTCACACAGCGCACGAATATAATCCAGAGTATGGGGTCGCTGCGGATGGCGAGCGAGCTGGACGATGTCCCATGGTGTTAGCTCAGGCTGCTTGTGCTGCTCGTCTGCCACAGCTACACCTCCCGCACATATGAATGCTCACTGCTGGTACGCTCTGCGAAGACCCGTACTCCGTCGGCGCTACGTCGGTATAACGCGATAACCCGGCTAAGCGCCGCACGCAGTTCGGCACGTGGGACAACCGAATCGATCATGCCATGCTCAAGCAAAAACTCGGCGGTTTGAAATTCAGCCGGCAGCTTTTGGCGAATCGTCTGCTCGATCACACGCGGCCCTGCAAATCCAATATGGGCGCGCGGCTCGGCCATGATAATATCGGCGGCAGAGGCATAGGACGCAGTAACGCCGCCATAACAATTGTCAAGCAGCAGCGAAATATGTGGCTGTCCGGCATCGCCAAGCCGCGCCAATGCAACCGACACCTTGGCCATTTGCATCAGCGACAGCATTCCTTCATGCATACGCGCTCCACCAGACGCATTGATCGTAAGCAACGGTATTCCAAGCGCTGCCGCACGTTCGGCAGAACGCGCGACTTTTTCGCCAACAACTGCGCCCATCGAGCCACCCATGAACGAGAAGTCAGAAACACACAGCGCGATCGGCGCGTCTGCTATCATGCCAATGCCACACATGGCTGCGTCCAAGCGATTAGCCTCGCGCATGGTTTGGAGTTTTTTGGCGTAATTATCTTTGGGTGAGACAAAACCAAGCGGATCACTTGGTGCCAGGTCGGCGTCGTGTTCTTGCCAGGACTGCAGATCGAGCAGCAGATCAATCCACTCGCTCGGTGCTAGCCGATCATGATAACTACAACGCGGACAAACCTTGGCATTATCTTGAAATTGTTTAGCCGAAACCAACTCTTTGCAACCGTTGCATTTATGCCACAAATCTTCTGGAATTTGCTGCTCCGGCTTCCGATTAGCGGTAAAACCGAGCTGTGTGCGCCTAAAAAAATCTTTCACATCGGGCCTCCGTGGGGCGGCATTATACACCTAATCGTGGAACAAAGAACCAAGATTCAAGGGCTACATTAATCCAGTTCTTAATCCCTGGTTATTCCTGGTGGGTGTGCCCATGCATATCAATAGGACGCGCACCTCCCTCGGAAAAATGCAGTCGGTGATGGGAATGTTCATCCAGTGTTTCATCCTGCAAATCCGCATCGGTGAGCGCCCGCCGCATAATCAGCTGGGAGTCTGCGAAGCCTTGTTTGCGGTAAAAACTTTGTGCCCGTTCGTTTGTTGAAGTGACGTACAACTGCATGATGCGCAGCTTGTGCTGTAACGCCCAATCATACGCGTGGTCCATCAACAAATGCGCGACATTGCTGCCGCGATACTCAGGCACAACGTAGAGCCCGACAATCTCAGCCCATCTTCGGTGACGATACAGCGGCGATTCGATGTGGACCTCGACAAGGACAAAGCCAATTGTCTGATGATCATGCCGTGCAAGCAACCAGGCGCTGTCTTGCGATTGTTGCATTTGTTCAATATATGTTTCTACCAACTGCCGCCAGTTGTCGGCAAGCTCAAATCTTGGATCAAGACTAGCGTTGAAATGATGAAGCTCGCCAAATAATCGGATAACTTCGACGGTATCTTTAGGTGTGGCAGCATTAATAATGATCGACGGCATAGCTTTGCCTATACATGTTGTGACGGGTAGCTGGATGATGTAGTGTAGCATGGTATGGACCACTGCTGGCCCAGCCGGTACATGCACAAAGGACGGGAAGGCCCGTCCTCTGCGTTTCTATGCTCACCTGCTGAGTGTTAGTGTGTTTCAAGGATGATCCATTCACCAGTTGCCGATGGCGTGTCGACCGTGATCTGATCAAGTACCTGGTGAGCATGGAGGAGCTCGCCCGCATGAAAGGACGAGCGCACAAATGGGCCGGCAAATGTTGCTCGGAAGCCCAGCTGATTGCCGTAGCGCCGATACTCGACATACTGCTCGGGCACGATATATTCCACAACCGGTGTATGCTGCTTGCTCGGCTGGAGGTACTGGCCAATGGTAACCAGATCAACGCCAACTGCACGTAGATCACGCATGGTCGCAAAAACTTCGTCGGTTGTTTCACCAAGACCAACCATAAAGCCTGATTTGGTTGGAATGGTGGGCGCTATGGTTTTTGACCGTTGCAACAATTCAAGGGTCCGGTCGTAATCGCCCTGTGGACGTACATCATCGAAGATGCGGCGTACCGTCTCGATATTGTGGTTGAGCACGTCCGGTTGGGCATCCAGAACTGTTTGGAGCGACGACAGGTGACCTTTGAAGTCGGGGATCAATACTTCAACCTGTGTTGC
>JASKZZ010000421.1 GCA_030147335.1 Herpetosiphonaceae bacterium
CAACTCCCGAGCCTCCACAACGATATTGCCAATCAGCCGTTTTTCACCACCAACCGTATGAAGATCAAGCGCGCCAATTCCTGGAAGTTTCTCGCCTGTATGCGTCAGAAAATAATGCCCCAGCAGCTGGTAGCCCCCACAAATGGCAAGCAGCACTAGGCCGTCGTCAATCGCCGACTTCAGCGTCGGACCGTGCCGCTGTACAAAATCATCCGCAATCAACGCTTGACCACTATCCTGACCGCCACCAAAAAAGGCCAGATCGTAACTTGCCCAGTCAACCGCCTGACCCGGCTTGACGCCATCCACCCGAACATCGATTCCGCGCCATCGGCAGCGCTGCACAAGCGTAAGAATGTTGCCACGGTCGCCATAAATATTCATCTGCTCGGGATATAGATGCGCAATACTCAGTTGTTGCATAGGGTAATTGGCAGCGGCTGTGAAGTTGATTTAACAGCCGCTGCTACCTTTCCAGGTGTGTTTACGATGTCGTTTCGGCCACGGGTTCGGCAATGAGTTCTGAATTCTCACTATCGCCTGCCGACGTTTCCTTCAGCAGTGGCAACGCTATGCCAAACAGGCTGCCCTTGCCTTCTTCGCTTTCGAGCCAAATATAACCACCATGCCGCTGTAAAATCTCGCGAGTTATGTAAAGACCAAGCCCCATCCCGCTGATCCGCCCCTGGGTGTTTGGCGCTCGGAAGAACCGCTGGAACAAGTATTCCTGAACATCACGCGGTATGCCAATACCACGATCATGCACAGTAATAACCGCATAGTCGCCCGCCGGCATGTCACTTGGCCGTTGCGACGGAGCTGACGATTGCTGCACCACAATATCTATCAACCCACCTTGCGGACTATACTTAATCGCATTACTCATTAAGTTTCCGAGCACCTGCGACATACGAAACTCATCGGCGTTGATCATCAACGGCTCGTCATGTACGTCGATATGTATCTCATGGTCGTTGGAGGTCGTCTGCATGTCGAACGCAATGCGCTGGGCTAGTTCCGCAATATCGAGCGGTCCAGCCTCGATCATGAAGCGATCCATGCCGATCTGCGATACATCACGCAGTTGATCCAGCAGGGTTGTCATCCGATTCACCTGCTGCTCGATCACCTCAAGCCCTTTCAATGCCGTTTGCAGCGCCTTATCCTTCTTAGCACGACGTTGGAGCAATCCGGCATAGCCTTTGATCGAAGCTAAAGGATTTTTAAGCTCATGCGAGACAATTGAGATAAACTCATCCTTTTCGGCGTCGAGTCGCTCAAGCTGCTGTCGCTGACGGTCCGTTTCCTCGAATAACCGTGCATTCTGAACAGCTACAGCTGCGGCATTTGCGATTGCTTTGAGAAAGGTTAGCCCATCTGCATCGGTCGTGCTAATGTCATTACAGCCAAGATGCAAGAATCCAAGCACAGTTTCACGATGAATCAGCGGCAGCACAGTCACGGTTTGACCATTTTGAGCCAAAAGACTTTCCGCCCCAAATACTTCGGCCGGCTTGCCATGCACTACTTCGCGGTTTTGCAACACACGCGTCGTAATCAGAGTATTGCCGCCAGTTAGCGTTATGCCTGCATCAGTAACGCCGGAGCTATACCCGCTTTCTGCCAAGCATACGAGCGTACCCTCCTCAAGTAGCCACAAGCCACCCATATCCATGCCGGTCGCCGTAACCGCGCGTTCAACCAGTCGCCGCCCGACCTCAGCCAGCTCCAATGTACTGGTACTGGCCTGGACAATGTCAAGCAGCGCCGTCAGTTGTGTGTTCCGAGCTTGAAGCGCATCCTGCGTTTGCTTGGTCCGCAACAATGCTTGAACACGTGCCAGAAGCTCGTTGTTATTGATCGGCTGCGTCAAATATTCGTCGGCGCCTAGCTTTAAGCCTTGAATCTTGAGCCGTTCATCTGGAGCGTTCGCAGTCAGCAGCACCACCGGAATCATACGAGTTGTTTCATCGTCCCGCATCCGCTGCACAACTTCAAAGCCATCCATGTTCGGCATCATCACATCAAGCAAAACAAGGTCCGGACGTTTGTCCGCTGCAATTTGGAGCGCCGTGCCGCCATCTTCCGCTTGCAATACTTGATAGCCCTTGCCGCGCAACAAACGCTCCAGCACATATAAATTGTCGGGCTGATCGTCAACGATCAGAATCGTTGCCATGACGGTCTCTCCCTAAATAATGTTCCACGAGCTGTAGCAGGTCACGCGGACTTATCGGTTTTGCAATATAATCAGTACAGCCTGCCGCCAACGTTTGTTCGCGATCACCTGGCATGCTGTGCGCGGTAACGGCAATGATCGGCATTCCTGCCAACTCCGGGATTCGCCGCATTTCACGTACCACGGCGTAGCCATCCATTCCCGGCATTTGCATATCCATTAAAACCAGAGCCGGACGCAGGGTACGAACTGATTTAAGCGCTTCCTCGCCACGCGCCGCTTGTTGCACTATATACCCTTTTCGCGTCAACAGATGGTCCAGCACATACATATTATCAGGATTGTCCTCGACCACCAGGATCGTTTGGTCAGTCACTCCTTCATCCTCCCCAACCCATCATAGCGCGTTCTTGCCCAACTAGCCACTCTGTGCCGTTCCTCTCGCCACCAGTTTACGTCGTCGCCGCAGCGTTTGACGAACTTCTTGCAGCAGATCTTCGCGTTGCCGTGGGCCTTTTTCGATGATCGCGGCGATACGGCCATTCAATCGCGCCCGATCTTCGTCGAGCACATCCTTTGCCGTAATAATCAGCACCGGCACCTCTTTGAGCTGCCCATAGGTTCGCACGCCGTCAAGCACCTCAAAGCCATCCATACCGGGCATCATCAGATCGAGCGTGATAAGATCGGGCGTGTATTCCGCTAGCCATACCAGCGCTGCATCGCCATTTGTAAAAGCATGAACTTCCATGCCTTCGTCGGTCAGTGCAGTTTCCAGCACGCGCAGCTGGATCGGATCATCGTCAACAACGACAGCTGTGCGCAGCGGCTTGCCATTACGAATCTGGTCCAGCCGTTGCAGCAGGCTGTTGCGCGACACCGGCTTCACGAGGTAGTCAGTCGCGCCAAGACTGTAGCCAAGCTGCCGGTTGTCCAGCATTGATAACATAATGATTTGTATATCACTGGTTTCCGGATCGCTCTTGAGTGTTTGGATCACTTCCCAGCCGTCACGACCCGGCAGCATTACATCCAGCGTCATCGCGAACGGATGCAGCAGCCGCGCTTTTGCAATCGCCTCATCGCCGGTACTCGCCGTCTCGATCTCGTATCCGTCGTCTCGTAAATATTTTTCCAGAATGTAGATCACTTCTACATCATCGTCCACTACCAGCACCAGCGGTCGGTCCTCGGCTCGATAGCGCTCCTCGACCTGCAAAATCGACGGTTGCGATGTTGAAGCCGAACCATCCTGGCTACTCATTCCTGGGCGTAAACGTGCCGGGAAGGAGAATTTGAATGTCGATCCTTTGCCGACCTCGCTTTGCAGCTCAATTTCGCCGCCCAGCAGCCGCACAAGGCGTCGCACAATCGCTAGCCCTAAACCGGTACCTTCATAATGACGTGACAACGAACCGTCAATTTGTCGAAACTCTTCCCAAACCGTAAGCTGGTCTTCGGGCGCGATGCCAATCCCCGTGTCTTCTACCTCAACTGTAATCCATCCTTCATCATGTGACTGCGATTGAACACCCGCAACACCAATTCCTGCGCGTGCTCGTACCGAGATGCGGCCTCGTTCGGTGAATTTTACAGCGTTGCTGCATAGATTAAGCAGTATTTGCTTCAGTTTGTTTTCATCGCTGTAGCATTCAGGCACGCTTGGCGCAATATCGACAACCACAGCCAGTCCTTTGTTGACCACCAGCGGCTCGACCGTACCGCGTACATTGGCAATCACGTCTCCGAGCCTAAACTTTGTCGCGTGCAGATCAATACGTCCAGCTTCGATCTTCGACAAGTCCAAAATATCGTTAATCAAGCGCAGCAGGTTTTGACCATTACGCTCAATAATCTGCACCTGTTTTTCTTGTTCATCGTTGAGGTCGCCATCCAGTCGATCCAGCAAGATCTGTGATAGCGCCAGAATCGAGTTGAGCGGCGTGCGCAGCTCGTGGCTCATGTTCGCCACAAACTCGCTTTTAAGCTTATTCGCTCGCTCTACTTCCCGATTCTTGGTCGACAACTCTTGGGCGCGTCCCTCGGCCAGATCTCGTTCAGCTTGCAACTCAGTTACAAGCCGCGCATTCTCGATTGCGATTGACGCATACGAGGCCAGCGTTGTCGCCAGCTCGATCTCCGCGTCCGAAATATGACGGTCGCTGCGGTAACCAATGACCAGCGCGCCAATCGGCGTTTCTTTACGAAACAATGGCACGCCCAGCGCCGATTTCATGCCTTCGGCCTTGTGAACAGGATACTCATCAACCGGAAAATCCGGATTTTCGCCAAACTTTTCAATAACAATCGGTCCAGCC
>JASKZZ010000257.1 GCA_030147335.1 Herpetosiphonaceae bacterium
TAACCCGTCTGGTATACTAACGCAGCCTTGCTTGGAGGCGTGGCCGAGTGGTTGAAGGCAGCTGTCTTGAAAACAGCCAAACGCAAGTTTCGTGGGTTCGAATCCCACCGCCTCCTCCACAGTTTTTCGCAGTCCAGACCGTAACGTATGGGAGGATGCGAGAGTGGTTAATCGAGCGGTTTGCTAAACCGTGACCGCGTGAGCGGTCCCTGGGTTCGAATCCCAGTCCTCCCGCCACTCCAAAAGCGTCGCTTAAAGCGACGCTTTTTTGTTTGTCCTTATTTTCATTGTTAAAAACGAAGAACGCCGTAGTTGCTACACGACGTTCTTCCAATTACTAAAGCAGGCACTAGATTGGATTGCTAACGGAAGCTTCGACTTTTTTTCGATGCCGCCATTCATTCCAGGTGCTACTCAAAACACGTATGCCATGCCATAGCGCAAACAACAACGGTGGTGTAAAGATAAACACGGCGCGATACCGCTGCCACCACAATGGGTCCGGCAGATTAGGGTAAAACACATAGGTCAGCGGCACAAGCAGCGATAACATCACTGCGGTACGGCCTGTTACTCGCCAGTCAAGCAGCGCCGCAAGTGCAACAAACCACGTTGCGTACCAGGGCCAGAACCAGACCGCTCCAATTGAGCAATACACAAAAAAGATCCACGCGCCACAAAGCAGGGCCATCCGCAGGTTACGAGTAATGGCAGCACTTATTAAGCATGTTGCGCCCAGAATAACCAGTGCCACACGTCGAATATTGGCGTTGAGCCAGTCACGGTTAAGCTTCGCCACGGTTGCTTGAGCACGAATGCGTGTCCGATCCTGTAAAAAGCGAGCACGCTGTTTGCTCCACAAATCGCCTTGCCCTTCTCGACGTACACTGCTGGCTGTTATGGAGCGCGAAGCCGGTGTCACGTGCAAGGGGAGAGGTTCGGTTAGAGCGGGATTGGGCCAACGTCCCTGGTGCCACATCTCACGTTGAATATCAACCGAGACAACATCACCTAGTGAATTGATTAATCGTTGCTGGGGCGGCGCGTCAAACAAAATCTCAAGCGTTTCTTTTCCTTCCCAATACGGACGGTACAAGCCCACGCATAGCAGCGCGAATAAGGAGCACGAGACCAATGTTTTCCATCCGCGCTCACGCCATGACGACGACTGCCAGAGCAGCGCAAGTCCGTAAAGCGGCAGCAACGGAAGCGCGATCCATTTCGTGAGAACGGCTAGCGTAAAGGCTCCAATCGTCCAATACCAGTAGCCCCGTAAATGCAGCAACACACCCAGCAATATAAACGTGATCATCAGCACGTCGTTATGCGCATTGCCGACAAACTCAATCAACGTCAGCGGATTGAGCATGTACAGCGCAGTACCCCAGCTTTGTTGTTGTGGGCGCATACGGCCCAGAATTGACCAGATCAACCAGCCGTTTATAAGGTGAAGGCCGAGCGCTAAGAATTTGTAGGCCAGCACGTATGTGATCACATGCACTTTGATGCTGTTCACGATAACGGTCAACAAAATCGAAGGATAGATCCAACCCGGACCGTAGACCGATGCCACTTCCTTCCAGCTTACCCAGCGATAAAATGGGTCGGTACGAAAGCGCGACGGCGGATCGATAAATGGATTGCCACCATGCACAGCCGCTACCCGGCCAAATGAAATATAGCTGTACACGTCGCTCGACAGTAGGTTAGGCAGTGCCAGCAAGGGAACACTCGCGAGCATAACCAACCCAAGGTACATCCGAAATCGGGGCTGCCGTTCCTGTGACAGCGTGCGTACCCGCCATAACAACAGCAGATACACGCCGCTGATGAGAGCAAAGCTAGCTAGCATCCAAAACGGGTGCGATGCGGCGAGATCCGCGCGGCGTGGGGCTGTGACGCGCGCTTCCGAGATCAGAGTGCGGTAAAACCAATTCCAGTACCACTTGAGTGGATCTAACACCTGGCCAGGCGACCATGACTGGCTTTTGAGATGCATCACGAGGAAAAAGCTACCGTACGCAAGTGTATGTAAAACGCTTAGAGCAGCAAGCGAGCGATCTCGCTCAACTCGTGCAGCGCGCACAACGCGACCGGGAAAAGCCCAGGCGCGTACAAGTTCTCCAACTGACACCCCATCCTCCAGAGCATGAACAAGTGACCATTATACCAGTGTGTCAGACCCGCGTACCGAAAGATCGCGTGTTATAATGGCGCTGGTGGTCAAGTTGCCTGGCAGAAGCAAGGTTCCTGCCACGATTGCGAATTATACGCTTGGGAGATATAGATTTTCATGGCGAACCCATTTTGGCACCTCATGGGCGCATTCAGCCGCGACCTCGGAATTGATCTTGGCACAGCTAATACCCTGGTCTATGCTCGGGGCAAAGGCATTATTATTTCCGAGCCTTCGGTTGTCGCGATGGACCGACGAACCAAGCGCGTGCAAGCGGTCGGCGCCGAAGCAAAAGCCATGGTCGGCAAAACACCCAGCAGCATCGTGGCTGTACGACCACTTAAGGATGGCGTGATCGCCGACTTCGATGTAGTTGAAAAGATGATGATTCATTTTATCAAGAAGTCGAATTCAGTGCGTCCAAGAGTGGTAGTTGGCGTGCCTTCGGGCGTGACCGAAGTTGAGAAACGAGCCGCTAAAGACGCAGCCGAGAATGCCGGAGCGCGACAAGCATTTGTGGTTGAAGAGCCGATGGCGGCAGCGATTGGCGCTGGTCTGCCGGTTGAAGAGCCGATTGGTTCGATGATCGTTGACATTGGCGGCGGCACAACCGAGGTTGCGGTTATTTCGCTTGGTGGCATCGTGGTTAATCACTCGTTGCGTATCGCCGGCGATGAGATCGACGAGGCCGTGATCCAGTTTGCGCGACGTGAGTATAACCTGCTGATCGGTGAGCGTATGGCGGAAAAGGCCAAGATTGCCGCAGGTTCGGCGTATCCGCTCGACGAAGAAATTACCGTAGTGCTGCGTGGCCGCGACCTGTTGACTGGCTTGCCGAAAGCTGTTGAAGTTTCAAGCGTTGAGCTGCGCGACGGCATGTCAGGGCCAGTTTCGTCAATCGTGGAGCAGGTTCGTAGCGCGTTGGAAGAAACGCCGCCTGAGCTTGTCGCTGATATTATGGAGCATGGCATTATGCTAGCCGGTGGTGGAGCATTACTGCACGGCTTAGCACAACGAATTATCGCCGAGACTAAAATGCCGGTGCATATTGCTGACGACCCGCTGAGTTGTGTAGCTCGTGGCGCTGGGCGAATGGTTGAAGAGTTTGGCAACACAAAATATCGTCAAATTCTTGAGCGCAGCCAAAACAGTGGCCGGATGCGTGTTCCAGAAACACGATTTGGGCGTCGTTGAGCCGATGTGCATTTCTTCTAACCGACATTACACACCATATCAAAGCGTTCTGTAACTCATGCGAACAACATTCGACGCATCAAACGGACAACGCCCTGAGTCACTAACGGGACGTAGGCTTAGCCTCGTGCTGGTTCTTATTCTGCTCGCGTTGGGATTGATTGTGCTGGACGGTCAAGGGATGCTCGATCCGGTCAAAAACCAAGCACAACGTGCCCTACAGCCAGTCGCGCAGACATTAACACAAACACGGCTGGTGCTCGGTGAAACGCTCGGCAGTGTTACAGGACGCGGAGCATTGCAACAAGAACTCGATACGCTGCGTGGTGAGCTGCAAGCGGAGCGCGAAAAAAACATCCAGCTGCAAACTCTACTGTACGAAAATCGCCAGCTCAAGCAGCAGCTCCAGATCGAGCAAACCTATGGCTGGGCCACTATCGACGCCAAAGTTGTACGTGGCAGCACCGACAACGGCCAACGCATCGTCCGAATTAATCGTGGCAAGGTCGATGGTATTGCGGTCGGAATGGCCGTGGTTGCACAAGAAGGCGGCAGTCCAACCTCGCTCATCGGCGTCATTGATAAGGTCTACGCGCAAAATGCCGATGTTTTGTTAATTATCGACTACGGCTCAACGATCAGTGCTCGCACTGCCGGTACCGAATTACCGGCTGAGGGTTTGGTTACCGGTCAGTGGCAGGTCGGCAGTCGCCTAAAGCTGTCGGATGTTAGTCGCGATGCTGTATTGCAGCCCGGTCACTATGTAGTAACAGCAGGTTTGAGCAAGGCATTGTCGACAGACACACCCATCGCGCAAGTCCCGGCAGATGTACCAATTGGCACTATACTTGAGGTAAAGCAGGCTGGACATAGCCAAACGGCGGAAGTTCAGCCATTTGTAAATCCTGACCGTGTACGTAGCCTATGGGTAATAACGGGTCTGCGGGACGATGACAAATAACTGTGGTATATGGCTCGATTACTTGGTACTACGTGCCCATAGCATACAAGCGTTTGCCTTCTTACCAGTATGACTGAACGCCGTCTTAAGTGGGAACAGCGTATTTTGCGCCAGGTGCTGCTTGCGCTGATGCTGCTTGGCGTTGCGCTTGTGCAAACATCGCTAGCTCCAACGCTATGGCGTTTTCGCGTTGACTGGGTTCTGTTGTTTGTGGTTGGATGGACAATTCTGCGTGGCTTGCTGCCGGGAGTCTACTGGGCTTTGTACGGCGGAGTTTCGCTCGATCTGCTTGGCTCGATGCCGCTTGGGAGCCACTTATTGGCCCTGCTGCTTTGCGTTGGCGTTATTGCAGTATTGAGCGAGCCATTGGAGCGCGACCAGCCTATGCTGATCTTGGCAACAATGCTGCTGGCGACGATGTTGTATGGCTTTACATTAATGATCGTTCTGCAAATAACGAGTGGCGCAGTACCATGGCATCGCTACCCTCTGGTAGTGGTTGTACCGACAGCGCTGATCAACACAATCTGGGCGTTACCTGCCTTTACACTACTCCGGCGTTTTCATTCCCGTGGTCAATCAACTTCTGCAATTGAGCTTTTCTAATGCTAAACCGTTTTGTAGTATTTCGACTAATTGTTCTGCTTGTTTTCTTCAGCTTGATTTATCAGCTGTGGGTGCTCCAATTCCATGAAGGTGAGGCATGGTCCGACGACGCGCGCGGCAACTACACCCGACGCGTGTACGAGCGACCACTGCGCGGCGAAATTTTTGCCAGCGACGGCAAGACGATTTTAGCCGAAAGCCTACCTAGCGATACCATTGCAATATTGCCGAGCCAGCTACCCAAAGCCGACTCGCCCGAGCGGCAGGCAATGTTCGCCTGGCTGGACGACCTCCTGGGATTTCAAAGTACCATCACGGTTACTCCTACCGAGCAGCTTTCCTATGAGCCGCGTCTTCAGCAAGACATCGAGCTATTGACCGGACCATTCGCTACGCCTGAGCCAATGCTCAACGAGTCATTTACGATTACAATGCCGGTTGGCCTATCGGTCAAAGCTCTGGAGCTAACTCGCGGCTACACCAACACCCTGATTTTCCAGTCGCCAATCGAAACAATCATTGCGAATGCGGGGCTGCCGGCCTATGAGACCGTACCGCTAACAACAACGCGTAATCTGGAAATCGGCCGCATCATCGAGGAAAATAAATCAATCTCGCCAGGACTGCCGGGTGTGCAGGTTGAGCCAAACTACCAGCGCGCATATCCGAAAAGCGGCGAGGTGATGTCGTTGTCGCATTTGCTTGGCTATGTTGGCACGGTTGACCGCTGCGACATTATTAAGCAAAATCCGCGTGAGCTGTGGCCGACCTATATTTTGGAAGATATTCGGAAGAACAAGGAAGAGTTGCTTGAGTCGTGCTATCTCACCGAGGAACAGCTGGAACAGCTTGCTCGCAGCACTGACAAACAGCTCAACTATCTCTTGACGGATCGGATTGGCCGAGACGGCCTGGAGCGCACCTACGAGCGTGATCTGCGCGGCCAACTAGGCCAAAAACAGGTCGAAGTTGATGTTGCCGAACGCCTTGTATCAAAGCCAAGTGAGCTTGTTCCAACACAGATGGGCAACAACCTTGTGCTGACAGTTGACTACGAGCTACAAAAGCAGACCGAACAAATTTTGCGCAAATGGATCGAAGAGTCGGATCGTCGCCGCCGGAATTTTCCATTGCTCAAGGGCCAGCCCGACCGTCGCCAATATTTTCCAATTGAGGCAGGCGTTGCTGTCGCGATGGAGGTAAAAACTGGCCGGATTTTGTCGATGGTGAGCTGGCCAGCCTACGATAACAATATCTTTAACCGCCGCCGCACCCAGGACGAAGTTAAGGCAATCTACGATCCAGGTTATCCTAAGCAAGCGCCCGCGATTAACCAGGCCATTGCCGGACGCTTCCCACCGGGATCGACATGGAAGCAGATTTCGGCAGCAGCGGCGCTTACAAACGGTGCAATTGGTCCTGACACGCAAATCCGAGATCCGGGTTATATCAACGTCAAAAACAGCTACTTTGAGAACGATCCGACCAAAGATCAGCACTTCCCCAATGCAATCAAGCGCGACAATGGTTGGATTGGTGTGCGACAAGCGCTGCAAGTATCGTCAAACGTTTTTTTCCAATCAATTGTTGGCGGCACCAAGTTTGTGCGTAATCTTACTGACGGAGAAAAGATTGCGGGGCTTGGCAAGGACGCTGATCAGCATCTGGCGGACATGGCTCTTGCGTTTGGCTTTGGTCAGCCGACTGGAATCCCGTTGTATGGCGAGATCAGCGGTGTTGTCCCGTCCGCCGAGTGGAAACGAGACTTGTCTGGAGCAAAGGGCCAGGAAGCGTGGACGATTGGCGAAACCTACAACACTGCTATCGGACAGGGTGACTTGCTGGTAACGCCGTTACAGCTAACCGTGGCATCAGCAGCGATTGCGAACGGCGGAACATTATATCAACCACAGTTGGTCAAAGCGATCACCGACGCTAATGGGCAGTCGGTACGCGAGATTGAACCGGTTGTGCGCTCAAAAGTGCCGGTCAAGCCTGAACATTTGCAGGTTATCCGCGAAGGAATGCGGATGGCGGTCAGCGCGCCCAACAGCATCGACAAATGTGCCAGCAAGGAAGTGTCCGGTCTTGATATTGCGGGCAAGACAGGCACTGCCGAATATGTTGAACGCATCAATCCCGACAAGCCGCCGATCGAGGGTAACATTCGCAATCGTTCCCATGCCTGGTTCGCCGGCTTCGCGCCTTATGACAACCCTGAGATCCAGGTGGTGGTGCTGGTTGAAGGCGCCGGTGACATGAATGACGGATCGGCAACCATTGCGGTACCGGCAGTAACCGAGATCATGCAGGCTTACTACAAGGTCACGCCGCCCATCGATCCGGCAACGCCAATTCCACCGTATAACTTACCTTGCCACTAAGGAACAAAAAGAAGAAAGCAAGGAATGGATTGCTGATGGCTAACACTGTAACATTAGGGCTGCAACTTGTAACCTTACTCAGTTGACAGTTCATTTATAATCGTGAACAATCATGAGTGCACCAATTGCAATTAAGGGCAGCAAAGACGGACTTAGGCTGATGCTGGCCGAAGACGTCGCTTGGGAAGAAGTTGTTGCGGCTTTACGGAGCCAACTTGAGCGTGGGACCGAGTTTTTCCATGGCGCAGAGCTAACAATTGATGTTGGTGATCGCGCGCTGGAAGACAACGACTTGCAAGCGTTGTTAGCGCTTATGCACGAGCATGGCCTACAGCCGACGGCGCTCGCGACAAATTCGCGTGAAGGACGTACTGCCGCGCGAGCAGCAGGCATGACCGCGCGGCCAACGAATCGCAACGCGCCGACCACGCAGCGAGTAGGCGATCCTGAGGCGGCATTGATGGTTACACGCACGCTGCGTTCTGGGCAAGTGCTGCGACATCATGGACACGTCACGATTGTTGGCGATGTCAACCCCGGTGCTGAGATCGTTGCAAGTGGCAGCGTAATTGTTTGGGGGCGGCTGCGCGGGACCGTACACGCGGGAGCGCTTGGCGACACCAGCGCGCTTGTTTGTGCACTTGAGCTAATCCCATCGCTGCTGCGCATTGCCGACTTGATGTCTCGTCCACCCGATCAGCGACCAGCCGGACCGGAAACGGCCCGGATCAAAGATGGACAGATCGAAGTTGAGCAGTGGGAAGGAAAACCAAGGGTGTAGGGACAGATGACCGAACGTCCAGATGAAATGTTAGCCCCCAACGCTTCATTCCTGATCACATGATCCATGACCGCTAAAATCGAAGGAGCCTTGCGATGGCGCGAGTAATAACCATCACATCCGGCAAAGGTGGCGTTGGCAAAACCACAACCACCGCCAACTTAGGAACCGCACTGGCAATGCAAGGCCAGCGCGTTGTCGCCGTCGACGCCGATATCGGGCTGCGTAACCTTGACGTAGTGATGGGCCTGGAAAATCGGATCGTATATGATCTGGTTGACGTGGTGGAGGGCCGCTGCCGCTTACGTCAAGCGTTGATCAAAGACAAACGGTTTCCAGAGCTGTTCTTGCTGCCGGCTGCGCAAACGCGCGACAAAGACGCCGTCAGTCCCGAGGACATGATTGAGCTGTGTAATCAGCTGCGCCGCGAATTCGACTTTGTGCTGGTTGATTCGCCTGCCGGTATCGAGGGTGGCTTCCGTAACGCGATTGCGGGCGCAGACGAAGTCGTTATCGTCACTACGCCCGAAGTTTCAGCAGTGCGCGATGCTGACCGGATCGTTGGGCTCGTTGAGGCTTTTGAAAAAGGACATCCCCGGCTAATCCTCAACCGCATTCGGCCCCAGATGGTGAATCGCGGCGAGATGATGAGCAAAGAAGACGTTGTTGAAATCCTGGCGATTGACCTGCTGGGCGTAGTGCCCGACGACGAAGCAATTGTAACGTCCACCAACCGTGGTGAAGTAGCGGTCATGCACAAAACATCACAGGCTGGACGGTCATATGTAGACATCGCGCGGCGCATACTTGGCGAAGATGTGCCAATGATTGTGCTGACCGAAGATCAAAGCTTGCTTGATAAATTCTTTGGCGCGCTGGGGCTACGGCCACGACGGGCAACACGTTAAATTGAACAGACGTCGCTCCACCGGCGACACGGGCGCTGCAAAATAGCAAGAACAGAGAAGGACAATGTGAATGGGCTTTTTGGATAATTTGCTAGGACGCAAGCGCGAAACCAGCTCGGCGATTGCAAAAGAGCGCCTGCTGACCGTGCTGGTTCATGATCGCGTCAAGCTAACACCAGAGGATATGGAGGCGATGCGCGCTGAGATTATTGCGGTCATCTCAAAGTATGTCGATATTGCCAATCCTGAAGCGATTGATGTGTCACTGCTGCGAGGCGAAGAAAGCGATCATCTCAAAGCTGATATTCCCGTTCGCCGGTCACGCACCTAGAGCCGTATATGCAAACAACGCGGATAGTCTTTCCAACCTGGGCCAAGGTTACAACCGTAGCTATTGTGATCTTGCTCTCGATCTTGCTGCTGCAAACTGTTGGCGGCCTGCTTAACCCATTCATTTGGGCTATTATCACTGCCTATCTTCTCAATCCGCTTGTCACAGCACTCGCTGCT
The DNA here is from genome assembly GCA_030147335.1 of Herpetosiphonaceae bacterium. GTDB lineage: Bacteria > Chloroflexota > Chloroflexia > Chloroflexales > Kallotenuaceae > LB3-1. The sequence continues at coordinate 9,521 of JASKZZ010000257.1, forward strand.
CGTACGCGTTTTGGCCGAGGGTGGTGGGTTGTGTTGTTGTATATCATCGCGGGATTGATGATTTATCTCGCGGTGAATACACTCGTGCCACGCCTTGCTAAACAATACAGCGATCTGGTGCAAGCAATACCTGAATTTGCGGATAGGACCGAGCGGTGGATTGACGCAAATGGCACGTTTAACCTAGGCGGCACGCCGATTGACCTGCGACCAAGCGAAGTCGAGATTGAGGAATTCTTTACAGAGTTAGGCCGTGAGCTGCCGGCGACGATACCCGAGCTGGTTTTTGGCGTATTTGAGCGAATCGTGCTGCTGCTTGTGTATATCGTTGTCACGTTTTACCTGCTGCTCCAAGCGAACCAGATTACCGACCATTTGTATAGCTTGATTCCAACACCGCAGCGTAGTGAAATTCGTGAGCTTGGTCGCTCGATTGATCGGGTGCTTGGCGCGTATATTCGCAGCCAATTGCTGCTGATTGTGATTATGGCGGTGGTCACGTATATCCCGCTTTCGATCCTGGGCGTGCAGTACGCGCTCGTCTTGGCGATTGCAACAGGCTTTTTGGAGATTATTCCGTTTGTCGGGCCATGGACCGCTGCAGGATCAGCGATGTTGGTGGCCTTGTTTCAGTCCACCAATACATT
>JASKZZ010000431.1 GCA_030147335.1 Herpetosiphonaceae bacterium
CGGCCAAACCACATTTGAGGCAGTTAGTGGTCCAGTGCGCGAGTTTGCGATCAGCGTAGGGCAGTTTGTGAGCGTGCGCGGCAGCCACGACGGTGTTGAAATTGTGGTCTGGCACCGCAAAGGCGATGGGCTAGGCGGCGCGGCAACAGAAACTGCAAAGCATATTGCTGCTTCGATAGCAACATTCGATGCTCGTTTTGGCAAGTATCCGTACCGCGCGATTGAGTTTCATCTAATCAACGCTAAGCGCGGATTTGACATCGGCGTTGAGTATCCAGGTCTCGTTGTCATGCTGCTGAACGGAAGCTACACTGCCGACACGCGCTTTGTAACCGCGCACGAGGTTGCGCATCAGTGGTTCTACGGCGTGCTTGGCAACGACATTTATAACGAGCCATGGCTTGATGAGTCGTTCGCGCAATACAGCGCTACGCTGGTAGAAGAACAATGGGCCGGAAAAGCCGCGGCAGCCAAAGTCTATGATCGGCATGTCACGCGGTTGGGCAATCGAACACGACTACCAGCGGGTCTCACTATTAACGCGTACGGCAAATGGAACACGTACTATGCTGCGGTATATGGTCGTGGCGCTCAATTTCTGCATACCGTACGCGGCGAGATTGGCGACGATGCGTTTTTTGCCGGCATTCAAGATTACTACACCGCCCATAAATACGGTATTACACGTACCGACGATGTCAAGGCAGCATTGGAGCGCAGTAGCGGCAGTGATCTCGACCCGCTGTTCAAACGGTGGCTAGGCCGATGAACCCGTGGAGGTCAGCCCAACGTTGGACTGACCTCCCTCGACCTTGAACTAAACGATTCGCCCTCTCGCTATTCCCCTTCTCCATTGACCCAAAGTAGCACCAAGGTCACCTTGCTATCGTATGCAATCCCTTTCTATACTATGTGAAGCCGTAGGTTGCCGGTCTTGTATCTGAACACCACATACCATCGCCGCACCTCGCACATTATAGTCATCCCTATTTTCGCTATATCCTGCATCCAAGGGGTTTTGCATGCGCTTTCTTCTCGATCAGCGGTCCTACGACGACATGATCGCTCGCACCGATCATACCGCCGACTGCTACGTCCGTCCCGGTGAATACCTTCACCACATGTATATCGACGGCCTGAAGTACGTCGTCGCTCGCGCTGTTTATGATGGTATCAAGGACGCTCGCGCAAAAAACGATCATGAAGCGCTGCGCCATCTCAGCATGCACAAGCAGCAGCTTGATACGCTTGTCGCCGAAGCACAACGCAACGGCACATTGAACAACGCCAAGATGCTAGGCAGCCCACCACCAGTGGATGAGAAGGGCGAGCAGAATCTCAACACATTCGCTCCGCCACTGCCGCTACGCGTCGAAGATACCGGCCTCAACAAGTCGTTTATCCAGGACTTGATCCTGCGCTTTATCTATAGCCGTAGCCGCGCGGTAGGTATGGAGATCGCGACCGAGTTGTGCCTGTACTACAGCGTTATCGATCCGCTGCTGCAAGAGCTGCGCACCGCCGACTTTGTTGATATTGCAGGCCAGCGTGGATTTGGCGATACCAACTATGAGTATGCGCTCACGCCGCGTGGCACTCAGGCGGCTGTTGATGCGATGGCGAAGACGCAATACAGCGGCCCAGCACCTGTACCGTTCCAGGTGTATCTTGATTCGGTCAAGGCTCAGACAATCAAAAATATGGTTGTCACCCGGCGTAACATCCGCCGCGCATTCAGCGACCTGATCATCAATGATGCGGTGTTGAACGAAATTGGCCCTGCGGTCAACTCAGCCTCATCAATCTTTCTTTTCGGCTATCCCGGCAACGGCAAGACCAGTATCGCCGAGCGAATCACCCGTCTGATGGGCGACCACATTTACGTACCCTACGCGGTTGAAGCGGGCGGCCAGATCATCAAAATCTACGACAACATTGTTCATGAGCTTGCGCCTGATACATCGACCGACAATGACACCCAGGTTGATGCGCGCTGGGCACGGATTAAGCGACCCGTCGTTATTGTCGGCGGTGAGCTAACACTGCCAATGCTGGACCTGACATACAACGCGGCGGCACGATTTTATGAAGCCCCGTTTCAGATGAAGGCGAACGGCGGCATCTTCCTGATCGACGACTTTGGACGCCAGCAGTGTCGCCCGATGGACCTGCTCAACCGTTGGATCGTGCCGCTCGAAAAGCGCTTCGATTACCTGACAACAGTTACCGGCAAAAAGATGGAAATCCCCTTCGACCAGTTGCTGATCTTTTCCACCAACCTCGATCCCAACCAGCTCGCTGACGAGGCATTTCTTCGCCGTATCAAGTTTAAGATCGAGGTACGCGATCCCGATGAGGTCCAGTGGCGGCAAATTTGGGGCTTTGTTTGTAAAGGCCGTAAGGTTGAACTCGATCAGCGCGGTTTGGATTACCTTGTTGAAAAATGGTATCAGCCGTATGAGCGACCGTTCCGCATGTGCCAGCCGCGTGACATTCTCGACCAGATGATCAGCATCGCGAAGTACAACATGGAGCCGCCGACGTTTACCCCCGATCTGTTGGATGCCGCGTGTGCCTCCTACTTTGTCAGCAAGGAAGCCAAGAACTTCGGCGCGAAAGTACGGTTGGAGTAAATCACTGATGCAGTGAACCGAATGAATGGAGTGGTTTGAATCAAACGTCGAGGGCACTGAAGCTATTCAGTGCCCTCATTCTTTCCCCTACTTCAGCGCCCTCATATCTTCAGTATTTCAGTGATTCCGCCTTGCGCGTTCTTTCGCTGCCCGTAACCGTGCTAATGGATCTTCATCGGCTGCAGCTTCAGCAGCTTGACGCGTTTCGGCAGCAGAAGGTCGTTCAACAGCTGGGGCTGGCCGCGTTGGGCGTAGAGGTGCTGCCGAGGCACCCTGCGTCTGTGGTGATTCATCCGCGAGTGGCACGTTCAATTCCTCAATGGATCGACGTGGGCCACGCGCATTGGCTCGAGCTTTGGCTCGTTGCAGATTGCCAAGTACGGGCGATGGCGCAGCTTGTGATGCGGATCGCGCCGGAACTCGGGCGGAAGCCCATGCTCGTGCTTCAACAAGATCGCGACGGCGTAGCCCAAGTCGGCGCACAGCAATATCCAGTGGCAGCAGCAGCGCGACCAGCAGCAGCAGCGGCAAGCTTATTTCTTGCGCCTGACGGACAGCAGCCAGGTTATGGTCAAATACTGTGGCCGGGGAGTCAAGCACCTTGCCGCCGGTTTCATTGGCAATGTTTTGCAGTAGCTCGGGATTGGCTTGCTGCTGGCGATATTCGGGCGAGTACGGCACAACCATCCCGACCATTTGTGTTCCAAGCGGCTGACCGTTATTTTGCGCGTTGAGTTGCACAAGATACGAGCCGGACTGAGGACTAGACGTGGTTGCTTGAAACTGGCCAGGACCAACTTGCTTTAATGTAAGCGGCTGACTCGTACCATCCTGTCCAATCACCGTTGCCGAAATCGACGCATCAGTAAGCGGATTACCGTCTTTGTCCTTTGCTTCGGCGGTGATAACAGCTTGGGTTCCTTCGATCCGTGCTTGTGCATTCAAGGCATTTTCAGCATCACGCGGCACCGTCCAGCCTACAAGTTGGGCAGCAAACGTGCCGAAATTGTCCCAGCGCACAAGCTCATTGCCCCATTGCCCCTTCATGTCTGATGTCCACGCGACCGATCGACCAAGGCCATGCTGCCACTGCGCCAACACAGGATCGCCTTCGGGTGAACGTAAAATGATTTGGGCAGCGTCCTTAAGCTCGGTGCCGTTATAGCCATACAGCGACGGCCAGCCCTGGTCCGTTAAACCACGCATAATCGGCGAGTCACCAACCAGTGTCGGTACAAATTGCTCTTCGATCAGATACGAGCCAACCGTCTTAACCGTCTCGTCAACAAACACCTGTGGCACGTCTTCCATATTTGAAACGGGATAATAGCGGCCACCACCCTTTTCTGCCAGCTCCTCAAGATATGGAGCCGAACCACCACCTGCCGCTACGGTCGATAGCGTAATACCCTCGGCGCGCATCTGCTCCGCGATGTCGGTCTGATTGCCGCCATTCGACCATCCATCGGTCAACAAAATAACATGCTTGACCTTCGCATCGGTCTTTTCAAGCGCTTCTTTTGCCGCCAGCAGTCCCCCACGAACGTTGGTTTGGCCATTCGGCGCAATTGGAGAGATCGCTTCCTCAATCTCCTGCAAGCTCGGCACCTGATTAACATCAACGGCCCAACGTGCCACATCGTCGAACGCAACGACGCCTACTTTGTCGTCGGGCTGCAGCAGCGCGCTTGCCTGTAACACGGCTTCTTTGGCAATATCGACCTTTACCACGCCACCAGCAGGCATACCACCGCCACGATTAGGATCATTACAGTGACATGCGGCCATCGAACCGGACTTATCGATCACAAAGACCAATGCTACATCCGGACGACGATTTTTGTCTTTGACTTCCATGTTAACCGGCAGC
>JASKZZ010000473.1 GCA_030147335.1 Herpetosiphonaceae bacterium
AGAATAAAGCATGGCTACTGCTAATCATGCAGCGCCAAGCGGTTATCGCCGAATTGCATTTATGCCGATGGTTCCGCGTATAGTTGGAGGATAGATTGGGCGGAAGCGATGATGCGCTGGCGCAACATAACCGGTTCCAACACCTCAATGTGTGAGCCGAAGCTAAGTACGAACTCGCAAGCTTCCCAATCTGCATCAAAACGAACTGTCACGATCGTCCAGCCGTGCTCATCCTGCTCACTCATATGTTCAAGGCGATTAACACGCCCCGGAGAGCGAAGCCGCGTCAGAACTGAGGACGTAACGCGCATGGTGACAAGGTAGCGCGGCAGGTTCGATTTGAACTGCGCGATCGACTGCTCCCAGAACATCGCCAGCTCGAAATGTGCGGGACGCTCACATGGCTGCTCCACTATATCAGCGCGTTGTATGCGTGAAACACGATAGGTACGAAGATCACCGTCAACGGCCGCTGCTAGGTACCACACATTGCCTTTGGCTACCAGTCCCAGCGGATCAATCAGCCGCTCGACAATGTTGCCTTCGCCACGTTCATAAACCAGTTGTAGCTTGCGCTCTTGCCAGATCGCCTCTTGCAGCGTTGGCAGCAGCGGCACTGCTTCGTCGGGTCTATGCCATGCCGCGCCATCGATATGGATACGTTGACGGGTAAACTCTGCGTCACGTCGCGAGACCGAAGGCAGCGCTGCAAACAGCTTAATCAGCGCCGCCTCGGACGCTTTGCCAAGACCAAGGTCGGCCAGTAGTCGCGGTGGCTTGGTCAAAAAAAGTGACTGAATCTCGGCCTCATTCAAGCCCGTTAAGTCGGTACGATACGACTCAAGCAGCGACCAACCGCCACCCACCCCACGTTCGGCAACAACCGGCACGCCCGCCACACCTAACGCTTCCATGTCACGATGGATCGTGCGTTCCGACACTTCCAAGCGTACTGCCAGCTCACGCGCTGTCAGCCGATGATGCACTTGTAGCAGCAGCAAGATTGACAGCAGTCGGTCAGCACGCATCGCCACGCACTCCATGAAATAGCTCGAATAAACAAGATTAGCATACAAATATGACACAAGATGTCAATAATTGAAGCGTAGTATGTAGTCACAAGCACACACGAACATACTCGCAGGGAGGCGTAAATGCGATTTGGCTTTGTGTATCCCGGAAACGACGTGCGTACCCTTGTAACCTATGCACGTGAAGCCGAAGCCGCAGGATGGGACGGCTACTTTGTATGGGATAGCGTATTCGGCACCGACCCATGGGTAGCATTAGGCGCAGTTGCCACCCAAACCGAGCACATTAAGATTGGCACGATGCTCACGCCTGTTTCGCGCCGTCGACCATGGAAATTGGCATGCGAAACAATGACGGTCGACAAACTTTCCAATGGACGGCTGATTTTGGCGGTTGGACTGGGAGCGCCCGATACTGGCTTCGATAAAGTGGGCGAAGTCGTTGATCGCAAAACGCGGGCGCAGCTGCTCGACGAAGGACTTGACGTTCTCAATGGGCTGTGGAGTGGACACGAGTTTAGCTATACCGGCCGTCATTACCAAGTTCATGGCGTTACATTCTCACCCACACCGGTTCAGCAGCCGCGTATTCCTGTTTGGGTTGTCGGAGCATGGCCTCGTATGCCATCTATGCAGCGGGTAACACGCTGGGACGGGCTGGTTCCGGCAAAACTTGGTGATGATGGAACATATCTAACACCTACGCCCGACGACATTCGCGATATGAAAGCGTTTATCATGGAACATCGTACAGCAGCAACGCCGTTCGACATCGTGATGGAAGGAACGACGCCTGGCGATGATCCGGAGCAAGCACGAGCCGTGTTGCAACCACTTGCCGACGCCGGCACAACGTGGTGGATCGAGTCCTTGTGGTCAACACCAGATGATGCAACCGTACTCAAGCGCATTCGTCAGGGACCACCAAAGATCGACTAAGCTATTACGCCACGCAAGCTCGGGTACGGCTGATGCGGACGGAAATGGCGACGCTGCTACTTCCGTCCTTCAATATCTCCACGAAATGCTTGCGAAGCTTCCCAGGCCTTTGCGTCACTGCCTTGGAGTAGGGATGCCAGCACCCGGCGCTGATTCGCGTTAAGTGCCTCGGGGCCGACCGGCATCGCCACCATCTCCACCGAATCAAAGGGCGACGCGAGATACTCCTCATACAAATCTCTGCCTGGCGCACGATGGACATAGCGCAGTTGAAATATCTGTAAGCCGCCGAAACGCTCCCCAACTTCATGCACAAACTGCACCGCAACAACAGCCGCTCCCGAAGGCGGCGGAACTTCTTGGTGATATTGATTCATCTGCTTGCCGCCGGGTGGAAACACGTGCTGCTTAACAGCCTCAACCATGACTCCAGCTTCACTGAGCAGTAAAGTTGGCGATACAACTTCTTTTCGCCAGCGCATTCATAATCTCCCTGCTTATTCCTAATTTCAGCACTATGCTAACGAGTCATTGTCACAATCCGATGCGCTTTCAACGCGATCTGCAACGCCAATACATCTTCTGCCCGCTTAAGACTCAGCCCGCTAATTTCGGTAATCCGACGCAAACGGTAGATCAACGTGTTACGGTGAATATGAAGCAGATCGGCTGCTTGATGCAGATTACCCAGCGCGGCAAAATAGCCTTCAAGTGTTTGCAGCAGCTCGCCGCTGTTGGTCCGATCATGTTGTACCAGCGAACCCAGCGTTTGATGATAAAAGCTTTGAAGTTCCGCCGAACTACGCAGTTCCAGCAGCAGCCGATACACTCCCAAATCACTAAATGCAGTCATGCTGCGCAGGCCGAACAGCTGTCGTCCGATGAGCAGCGCTTGCTCGGCTTCGTCATAGGCGCGTGACCAATGGGCAACAGTTGCTGCCAATGTGCTCAAGCCGGCATTAATTGGCATTTGAGCTGTGAGCGAGCGCAGTAAAGTGTACGGCTGGCTTAGTTGCTCATCGCTGGGACAAAAACACACAACGGTATCGTCGCGCACCAGCGTGGGCGCGGCAAGCTGTTGGCGGACAAGGAGCCGACCTAGCCACTCATGTACATGAGCTAGCGTTGTACCTGCGTCTGTGGGCGCGATTACCAGCGCCACATGTGGACGCTGGAGATCATAGCCAAGCTCGGCAGCCTGCTGCTGTAACGAGACATGATCGGTCATAGTGCCACTAAGAATTGTCCGCAGCACGTTACCTCGAACACGGGCCTCGGCGGCTTGTACCGCCTGTTGTTTTGCTAGCTCCAACGCAAGCGCGGCGGCGGCTTGTATTGCCGCTAGCTCATCCCAACGGTCAAGGAGCGGACCCGCAAGCGCAACAAAACCTAGTCGCATCTCCGGCTGCCCAATCGGATACAGCTGTACCGTGAAATCCATGATCGTTTGCTTGGTCTGCAATGGTGGTTGAAGCGCGCTAAATACCGAACGTAAATGTCGTGGACCGCGCTGAATGCGTAGCTCGCCGTCCGCGCTTAGCGAAGCAACCGCGCAGCCGGTTCGCTCCGCCGTTAGTCGCACAATCCCTTCAGCCCCGTTTTCGCTCGCCAGTTGCAGCGTCAGCTCGCTATACAGCTGCGCAGCGCGTCGCTCAATCTGAACATCAGGATC
>JASKZZ010000491.1 GCA_030147335.1 Herpetosiphonaceae bacterium
CGCATGGCATCATTGATTGCGTCTTTGAGCGTACAAGAACCCGTATCAACGCCGATTACTTCCGCGCCAAGCAGCCGCATCCGAAACACGTTCGGGCGTTGACGCCGCATGTCTTCGGTACCCATGTACACCACGCACTCAAGGCCGAGCAGCGCGCAGACGGTTGCAGTTGCTACGCCGTGCTGGCCCGCGCCGGTCTCGGCGATAATGCGCTGCTTACCCATGCGCTTCGCTAACAAGCCCTGACCGAGTGCGTTGTTAATCTTGTGCGCGCCGGTATGAGCCAGGTCTTCGCGCTTCAGATATATCTGAGCGCCGGCGCACTCTGTAGTCAAGCGCTGCGCAAATGACAGTGGTGTGGGTCGGCCTGTATAAGTTCGCTGAAGATGATCAAGCTCCGCAAAAAACGACGGGTCGTTACGCACCTCGGCATAAGCTCGCTCAAGCTCCAAAATGGCCGGCATCAGTGTCTCAGGCACATACGTTCCGCCATACGGGCCGAAGCGACCCTGCTGTGTTGCAGTTGCCATGCGCGTTCCTTTATCTACAAAGTTTACAAATGATCAAAACGTTGCTACAACCCCATTATACCTACTGTGCCTTTTAACTGCCAAGACGCCACGGCTAAGGCACAAAGCAATGTTTGCGCTCAACACGGGCGTCCTGGCCAGTACGTCCAACGATTAGGATTAGTTGCGGCGCTCAGCCTCCAGCTGATCGGCAAGCTGCTCCATCTGTGTCACCAGGTCGCCAAACACATCACACGCCTGCTGCACCGGCTCCGGCGATGTCATATCAACACCGGCAGCTTTGAGCAATTCAATCGAGTGTTTGGAGCTGCCCGAACGAAGGAACTGCAGGTAACGATCAACCGCAGGTTGTCCTTCCGATAAAATTTGCTTCGATAACGCCGTTGATGCTGCAAGGCCAGTAGCGTACTGATACACATAAAAGTTATAGTAGAAGTGCGGAATACGCGACCATTCAAGCCGGATCGGGTCGTCCGACACCACATCGGAGCCAAAGTAGCGCTTGTTGAGATCGTAGTACAGCTCGCTAAAGCTGTCGGCAGTCATCGCCTCCCCCGCTTCCATGCGCCGATGCGTTTCATACTCAAACTCGGCAAACATTGTTTGGCGGAACATTGTCGCGCGGAAGCCTTCGATCTGATGATTCAACACATACATACGCAGCTTAGGATCGTCGCTGGTCTTGAGCAGATGATCCGTCAGCAGCATCTCGTTCAGCGTCGAGGCGACTTCGGCGACAAAGATGGTATAGCCGCCATACACAAACGGCTGCGTATCCCGCGTGTAGAATGAGTGCATTGAGTGGCCTAGCTCATGCGCCAGCGTAAAAACATTGTCGAGATTATCTTGATAGTTCATCAGAATAAACGGCTGCGTTGTGTACGACCCTGAGCTAAACGCGCCCGATCTTTTGCCGACATTTTCGTACACATCTACCCAGCGGCCTTCGTGCAAGCCGCGACGCATCGTTTCAATGTATGACTGGCCCAACGGTGCTAGCCCGTTAAGCATCATCTCGCGCGCCTGCTCATAGCTGAATTTGTACTCAATGTTTGGAACCAGCGGCGTGTAAATATCGTACATGTGCAGCTCGTCAAGGCCGAGCATACGTTTGCGCAGCCGCATGTAGCGATGCAGATGCTCCACATTATTGCCAATGGTTTCGATCAAGTTGGTGTACACCGAGGTTGGAATAGCGTTCGGGTCGAGCGCGGCCTCCAGCGACGATTGATAATTACGCGCCTGGGCATAAAACATGTTAACGCGAATTCGGCTCGCCAGTGTCGTTGCTAGCGTGTTATTGATGCCGCCATACGTGTTGTACATTGCTTCAAACGCATTTTTGCGTACTTCACGATCCGCGCTTTCCATGAACACGGGCACATACCGGCCATGCGTTAGCTCAACGTCATTGCCTTGCGCGTCCTTAATCACTGGAAACTTGAGGTCGGCATCGTTGAGCATGCTAAAAATCGATTCGGGCGCACGTGAGATCTCGCGACTCGACGCCAGCAGCGCTTCAATTTCTGCCGAGCGAATATGGGCACGCTGCCTGCGTAAGTCGTCCAACGAATGCTTATACACCTGCAGCCCATCGACGCGGCGCATAAACTCGTCCATGCGCTCGTCAGCAATCGCCAGGATTTCCGGCTCCAAAAACGCTATAGCAGCACCGAATCGAGCGTACAGCGACGTTACCCGGTCACTCAACGCCTGGTTGTGCGAATTTGTTGTGTCTTCGGTTCGTCGTAAGCTGGCGTAAACGTACAGCTGCTGCAGCAGTTTGCTTGCTTCATCATTTTGCTGCAAGCCATCCAACAACGACTCGCCATCCTCGCCCAATGTGCCGGCGAGTTGGGCCAACTGCGGGAGCATACCTTCAAGCCGCGTAAAATCCTGCTCCCAGCACTCATCATTCTCGTAAATGCTTTCCAGGTTCCAAGTATATTCTTTGCGCTGCTCGCTTCGTTTAGGTAATGCGTTGGTGGTCACTGTTTACTCCTTTTGCAGCTATCACGATATGAGCAAATTGTACACGAAGACATACAAACCAAGAACCATAGTTTCCCTTGGTTCCGCGTTTGTTAGTTCTTATTTCTTTGTTAGCCCTGGAAGCTACGCGCCGCAACACTGCCTGCTTCGTCAACGATAAGCGACGGCATGAAGTTGAGAAAGTCACCGGCGGTTAAGTGGTAGCGCACGCCATCACGCTCACCCTGTACGGCAAGGTTCCAATCTGAGCGACGATGCAGATGGCCATAGACGCAAAATGTGACATTTGCTGCGGCCAACATGTCTGCAAAAGGGGTTGGACGACCATCGGGATAGAACGGCGGATAATGCAGCAGCGTGCCGATTCGGCGTGTGCCTTCGGCAAGCCGATGCGCAGTTTCCAGTGCTCGCTCCAACCGACCTAGCTCGCGTTTATAAATACGTTCGTCGGTCTCGTACTCAAAAGCAGGATGTCCCGGAGTGAGCCAGGCACGTGTGCCACATAATACCCACTCACCGCACACGAGGGCGTCAGCTTCAATCAGGGAAAGAGTTGCGGGGAGATCAGCTCGTCGTTTACGGGCGGCATCCCACCAGTAGTCGTGATTACCCTTGGTAAGTACCTTCTGACCGGGCAAGTCCGCAATCCACTGCAAATCAACCAGCGCGTCGGGCAGCTTCAGTGCCCACGAGTTATCGCCGGCTAGCAGCACCAAATCGTCAGCAGCGACTCGCTCTCGCCAGTTTGCCGCAATACGTTGAGGATGATTGCGCCACCGTTCACCAAAAATATCCATTGGCTTCGGCGCGGCGAAGGACAAGTGCAGATCGGCGATGGCCCAGATACGCATAGTGCGGACATTGTAACATGAGGTTATGATGCTTGACGCTTGGGTAAGACCAACTCATGACGACGCGCCGCATTTCTAACAGCAGAACGTTCGTCCAGTAACTTCCTCGTATCTTAATTCCTGAAATCTCAAGACTCAAAGCTTGACAAACTGCAATCGATAAGTATAATACGTCCACCCTTGAGCCGAGGTGGCGGAATTGGCAGACGCGCACGTTTGAGGGGCGTGTGGAGAAATCCGTATGGGTTCAAGTCCCATCCTCGGCACCATGGGCGATTAGCTCAGTTGGTAGAGCGCTTCG
>JASKZZ010000516.1 GCA_030147335.1 Herpetosiphonaceae bacterium
TCAGCAAGCTCCGGGTATAGCTGCCATCCATATGTAACCGTAGTCCGCACATAACAACGAAGCAAGCAGCCAATGGGCAAACACCCACTCGCTGCTTGTTGCATGTTTCTGCCTCACACATGGCCCTCAAACTTTGTACACCTCCAACCCCTCAACACACGTTGCTTTGCAACGTGCTACGGGAGATTCACGGCTTAACCTCGTTACACTCCATCTACAACCACAGGAACGTCCATTGTCGGCACAGGATAGGCCAACCCATCCCGTTCCGAGCGAGCCATGGGAAGCGTTAATGGCGCTGTTAGCAGCGTGCCATGCAGTACGGCACGGCAGATATCGCTTTTGGTAAGGATGCCAACCAACTGTTGTCCCGCAAGCACAGGTAGACCACTTATCTTATGACGCAGCAGCAGCGAAACTGCTGTTGTCACCTCTGCGTCGGGTGCAATCGTGATAACCTCCGTCCGCATCAACTGGTCAGCACGAACGTCGTCTAGGCGAGGCTGCGCGTAACCGTTCAGGAGCAGGAGGTCGGACGGAAACGCGTTGCGGACATCGCCCAACGTAATAATGCCTAGCAACCTACCACCCTCGACCACGGGCAGACGATGAACGCAGCGCTCACGCATCAGATGTTTGATCGTCGGCAAACGTGTATGCTGACGAATTGTCAGCACAGGACTGGTCATGATATTGCGTACAAGAATGGGTTGCATCTACCCTCTCCTTTTCCTTTGGTACTAACAGAGCTAGACAGCTGTTGGGAACAAAAGTATTCTGAGCAACTGCCTTTGATTCATAATGTTTATAGGTTACAACAGCACATATCCACGAATCACAAATGACGGTGCGGCAGCCAAGTCGATCACAGCAAGTTCGACCGGCCGCGCACAATCCGCGGCTATTGGAGTTGATGCTGCTTGAACCTAACCCCCGGTATTATTGAGCTTTCCTTCCAATCGCCCAAAGCACCGTACTTGGTCATTCCAAGCTACCAGTATTCATTTCTCATGCTTATAACGACGTAATCTTTGTGTCGTACATTAGAGGTACTGTAGCACTCGCGGGAACCTTGAAGACAGGGCAGCGTTCCCCTCGTGCGTCGGGGAAAAATCCCTAGCGTTTTGAGGCACTCATCACTGCCTTACTGCGAAACATCCGCGCTAGAATAAAGTGTCGTATGACAACGTACAATAAAAATGTTTTACGCAAAGTTTACGTTCGTGGGATAATCTCGTTCACGTAGCAACCGTGCAATGATGTACCTGTACTGCTTGCCCATGGCACGAGTATCGCATATACGGACCTAAGCAAAACAAATATGGTGTACACACCAAACAATGGGTTAATACATGTCTCGTTTACAGCGTGCCTTGTTTCACTTTTTACCGATGCTGCTTGGAGTAATTCTGATCGGCTGCGGAAACACTCCTGCAGTCGCTCCTGTGCCCGTTGTTGTCGACCAAACTCAGGACGAGAAGGCGCTCGGCTATCCCGATAGTCGCAAGATCGTTCGCAACTCGCGCGGCGAACTGTTTATTGCTTATCGCAAGCAGCACACAATGACAAGCAAAGAGTTCTACCATATCTTTGTGGCGAAATCTTCGGACAACGGTGGCTCATGGGTGGTGCTTAACGGAAACAAACCCATCGAAACCGTTGGTGATTTTCAGCAGCGAGTGCCTTCAATCGCCGTTGACGCGAACGACGTGCTGCATGTGGTCTGGTATGGCAATGACGCCGACAATCCAGGTGAAAACGAACGCCAAGTTAAGTATGTTCGCTCTACAGATGGTGGAACCACATGGTCCGCGTGGAAAAACATTGCTCCGGTAACAGGCTATGAAGAAGAGGATTTATGGCAGGAGCATCCAGCAATTGCCGTCGGTGCCGACAACCGCGTGTATGTGGTATGGCAGGGCAAGGAACCCGAGTTTAGCGCTTCCCAGACTAAATTCACCAGCTCTGCTGACGGAGGGGTGACATGGTCGCCGTGGATCAACATCAACCCTTCCTCCGAAAACCGCAGCCGACCAACCATAGCTCCCGGCACAGATGGTACGCTTCATGTATTAGCATACGGTGGCACGAGCGACACACAGCAGGTAACATGGTCACGCTCCACCGATGATGGCCGCAGCTGGACGGACTGGGCATTAATTGCGGCCAGTGAGCAAGACCAGCGCCATGTATCGGTTGTGATTGATCGCCAAAATCAGCTCCATGCCATGTGGCGACAGGAGCCGGAGGATGCCACAAGCAACGCCGAGCCGCAGATTCACTACGCGTATTACAACGGCAGCGACTGGAGCGCAGCTACCGTGGTTGGTTCTGCCGATGAACGCTACCAGTTCTTTCCAAGTATCACTATCGACGCCGAAGACATGCTGTGGGCCGTCTGGACCGAAACCTCGGACTCTGAAGACTACCCAAGTGAAAATCCTACCAGTGGTCAGATTGTATATGTTAGAAAGCAGCCGGAAGGTAGCTGGAGCAAGCCAGCAACACTGACTGACGACAGCAAGCATGTGTTTGCGAGTCTCCGAGCGGATCGGCAAAGTGGCGAAGCCATTGACGTTGTGTGGCTTAACAACACAAGCGATACCAAAAAAGACATCATGTATAGTAGGCTAGTGCCACAGTGATTAGAGAACAACGTTGACATCCTGAGAAGTGAAACATGACCACTGCTTACGCAAAGATTTTCGATAAGCTTTTTCGGGTTTAGCTGTTCGCGTGCGTCTTTGCAGGTTCCGGACCTCGCTGTAAAAGACTTCTTTTCAACTCTCGACATATCAATGCCAAGCTGTAATTCCTGGAACCCCCTAGACAGACAAATCTTTTAAGTCATTGACCAGCACTCAAATAAGGTCTCCTGAGGATTCCAAGCACCTCGATTTGGCTTGTACGGTGGATGCACATGCCGTACACTTCGTGCAGTAGTCCCCAAGAGTATAAGGAAGCGGATCATTTGATGGCTGAGTTTTTTCCTGTGCAATGCTCCATCTTGTCAAGTGAAGCATTAGCGGAGTTGGTCCTTGCAAACTATCCGCTTGAATCACCACTTCACTGTACACTGCTGCAACACGGCGACAACGACACCTATCTTGTTCGGACCCAGCACGACCAATATATGTTGCGCGTTTGGCGATTCGATCAACGGCCGATTACGGAAGTTGAGGCAGAAATGCATTTCCTTGCCGCGCTCAGCAACAAGCACATTCCGGTGGCCGCGCCTATTCAATGCCGTGATGGAGCATATCTACAGGCTGTTCGAGCGCCGGAGGGAACACGATATGTTGGGTTATTTGCGTTCGTGGCTGGAGAACCTCCAGGACAACATATTTCGGCGGAACAAGGTTATGCAGCGGGCAAAACTATCGCACATGTACATACCATCGCCGACGGATTTACAACAATCTTTCACCGACCACACCTTGATCTCACGCGCTTGTTGGATCTACCGCTGCAAGTTATCGTGTCGTTGTTGGCCCACCGTCAACCGGATGCCAGCTATCTTAGGGATCTCGTAGAACAGCTCAAGCAGCAACTCGCCCACTTGCCCACAAACCCTCCGTTCTACGGCTTGTGTCACGGCGACTTGCATAAAACGAACATGTTATTCGACCAGCATCAGAAGGTGACGCTGATTGACTTTGATTGCTGTGGCTATGGGTGGCGCGCGTATGAGCTTGCGGTGCTTTTTTGGTCAACACGGCACCTACATCAAGCTGCATCAGTACGAACTGCGTATCTTAACGGGTATCAAACCGTCCGCACGCTTGATGAAAAAGAGGTTGCCAGCATTCCTTATTTTGTCGCAGCCCAACATCTATGTATCACTGCCGTTGAAATTGAACAAGCGCTGCGTGGTGTGGCTGACAGCCAAGCAATAACGGACACGTACATCGATCAGCGTATTCACTTTTTGAAAACATGGATGGCTGCAATACAAAGTGGAACCTATTTCAGCTTATAACCCAGGCAGAAGCATGCTGCTGCAAAGCGCATCTCTACTAAGCGGCCTTTCCTCGGTGCGAACAGCGCTAGCTGCCAAACATAGATAAGGTGGGCGGTAAGGTTTAATCCCTATACTCCAATTACAAAAACACTGGTCGCCACAATCGCGTTATATGTTAACTCATTCGGCTTATGTCACCGGCTGTAGCAATGAGCTTCAACCAACGTTATTACGTCGTCTCCTTCCCGCTATTAGATCTGTATA
>JASKZZ010000522.1 GCA_030147335.1 Herpetosiphonaceae bacterium
CACTGAAAGTGGATAGCTTTGAACTAGCGCGTTGGAACAGCAAAGTACATTATGTCAAATGTCCTTACGTAAGGACAAGAACAATGCATCCTCAGCTATAGCTGTTTATCGCGTAACTCTTCCACTATTCCCTCCAAGCGAGGAAAATGCTTGCTGACAATATAATCCAAAAGCTCACTTCTCTGCGCTGCCGCAAGCACTGGTAGGTCTCCCTGCAGCTGTTCAGTCATGCTGTCAAGCACGTGCTTTGCTCTCTGCAAGGCCCGCTCGCTTTGACGTACATTGCGCTGAACATCGGGAGCACCTGTTCCATGCCCTGGCTGACCACCTCGTGTACCGCCAGGGTTCCCCGTCGATACAGAATCAGCGGATCGCACTGGAATACTATCACCACGGCTTTCGCGCACAATCATCCTAACATCAGCAGCCGTAAGTTCACCTTTCGTCAGCCCATCAATAAGCGGTCGGCGTGCCTCCGCTGATGGTAACTTGGAGATCATTGGCACCGAAGCAACTGTATCTGGCCTTGCCGCCACCATTTGCTGGACATCATCCGGCGCACGCAAGAGTCCTAGGCGGTTATCAATATAACCACGACTTTTTCCGGTACGCTCTGCCATATCACGTATGGTGTAGCCAAACTCATCCATGAACCGTCGTAGGCCCTGAGCTTCTTCAAGAGGATCGAGATCTTCTCTTTGCAAATTTTCTGTCAGGCCAATTTCCAACAGCTCGCGGTCATCAAACTGGGTAACATCACATGGAATAGACTCGATTCCGGCGTATCGAGCAGCACGCAATCGGCGCTCTCCAAACACTAACTGGTATCGTTCGGATGACGTTGGATGCAGGCGAACCATAAGCCGGCTTGTGAAGCCGTGCAAGCGCATTGCATCAGCAAGCTCAGGGATATTCTCAAAGGTACGACGGATTTGAAACGGGCTGGGATCGATCTGATCAATCGGAATATCCATTGGAATACTTTGCCGATGAACTAAGTCACCCTTCAACACAACCGAGAAATCGTCCGTCGTACGCTCCCCAGATGGTCGACGTGCAACCGAAAATCGTCGCTTATTGCTGTCCTTACCAGCCACGGCTAATCTCCTCAGCTAAAGCGCGGTATGCAGTTGCGACAGTACTTGTGGGATCATATTGAAAAATCGATTGTTTGCGAACCTGACTTTCAGGGATGCGCGGCGACCGGCGGATAAACGTTTCGAAGATCGGCAGATCTTGTCCGAAGTCAGACCGAATGTTATCCATCAAGTCGCGGTGGATTACCAGACGTACATCCACATGCGTCATTAACACACCCAACACCTGCAAGTTGGCGTTTAATCCCGTTTCACGCACTTCGGCGACCTCGTCCATAGTCATCGCCAATGCTTCAATCGCGATTGCCTCGGGTTCGAGTGGGATCAGGAGTTCGTGCGCTGCAACAAGCGCATTGAAGACCAGGTTGTTATTGGTTGGCATCGTGTCGATCAACACAACATCATAGCGTGGTGCAACCGGCGCCAGCAGTTGTTGCAAGACGTATTCGCGCCGTGACGTGAGCTGGAGTTCTTTGTCGGTCCGACTCAAGCGAATATGCGCCGGAACAAGGTCAACTCCTGCCGAAGTTGACATAATAGCTTGTTCAAGAGTTGCCTTGCGCGACGTCATAAAAGTCTGCATCGCGCCGTAAAGTGTTTGCGATGGATCAAGTTCGGTTGGTTCCACGCCCAGTGTTCGGGTCATGCTACATTGATGGTCATCGTCGATCAACAGAACTTTTAGCCCTCTCTCCGCAAAAGCCGCACCTAGATTGATGGTTGTGGTAGTCTTGGCCGTGCCGCCCTTAAGGATAGCAACAGCGATGATGCGACCGAGCGGACCGTTTTCACGTCGTAAGGATGGGAGCTCCGGTGCTTCTTTGCGACGTCCCGCCTGCAAAAAGCGTTCAACTTCAATCGGCGCAACCAGGCGTGCGTGGCCAGTACCCCGCGTTTCCAAGCGCCCGTCCCAGGCTGCGCGACGTAACCGGTCATAACTGACACCATAGCGCTCGGCAGCTTCTTTGATCGTCAGCAATTGGTCTTCCATGTACATCTCCCTGCATAGCAGATGAATCAGTCTACCACATACTTCACAATTTGTGAACTTCACAAATTGCACCGATTATGCTACACTAAAGCAGTCGCATCAGCCTCCGCGGTGCTCCGGCTGTCTCCTTCGACTAGTTGGTCACCCGCACATGCCTAAGGGAGTACCACGTGGCAGAGTCTCCTTCACTTATGCCGATCGAGGAACGGGATGTTGATTTTTATGGTGATTCGATCACTGCACTGCTTGTCCCGAGTGAACCGGAACCCGATATCTACGTTCCGCTCCGGCCGATCTGTGACTACCTCGGCCTCAATTGGTCCGGCCAACTGCAACGGCTGCGTCGTGATGATATTCTGGGTGAGGCGCTGAGGTTCGTGTGTGTTATGCACACGAACCCTCAGGGCGGCGATCCCAATGTGCTCTGCTTGCCATTGGAATATCTGCCAGGCTGGCTCTTCGGCATTACTACCAGCCGCATCCGGCCAGAACTGCAACCCAAAGTGACTCAGTACCGGCGCGAATGTTTTCGCGTTCTGTGGCGCGCGTTCCAAACCGATGCCCTTGCAGCGCTTGGGCAGCGGGAAATAACACATGCCCCCCGCAGTGGCGGCACCGCAAATTTGGTACAGATACGTGAACTGGGGTTGGCGGTAGCACAAATGGCCGAGCAACAGCTGGCGTTGGAACACCGAGTTTCCGAGCATGATGGCAGACTTGACCGCGCTGCAACTGTCATCAAGGAAGTTCAGCGCAAACTGACGGTGGTTGAGGATCAGATGACCCCTTCCACATATATTACTGATGGGCAGGCAGCCGAGATTGCCAATTTGGTGCGGGCGATCGCGAAGGAACTCGCTGAACGAGATAAAAGCAAAAATCATTATCAGAGCGTTTTCGGCGAGTTGTACCGTCGGTTTCGGGTCAGTACGTATAAGCACGTTCGTCAGGAACAGTTTGCGGCGGTGTTATCCTTTCTTGATGAATGGCATATCGCTGTTCATGCTTCTTAATGCGTGGATTTAGCTTTACATAAGAAATATCTAACTCGTTTACGACAGATTACAAAAAAGCGGCAGCCTTTCTGCCGCTTTAACGGTGAGTGTGTTAAGGCAAACGTTGTACGACTCGCGGGGATCCGTGCAACGACATAGTAATCAGCTTGTACAATGTTCAAAGATATACAGCACTCACAAGCAACATATGAGATTAGCAGGATGCAAACATGATTGATGACCTATTCTTAGATGAACGGCATTTACGCAGTGCTGACAGCCTTGCATTCCGCACAGCCGGACTCGAGGTCCTCGACATTGATCGGGTGAGTCGGCATATCCAGGAAGCGGTAAAACGCGGTCGATATCCTGAAGGTTGGCCGACCGATCCGGTTGGCTACTTACTTAACCGTGGATGCGCCATCGAGGTCGGTAAGCAGCAGTATCCGACTGTTGCTGGAGTGCTGTGTTTTGGGCGCGATCCCCAAGCGCTCCTGCCGGATGCCGTCGTTGATATCGGGCATTATAGTGGAATGCTTTCAGTCTCAGACCAACTCTTCCATCTCGAAAAGGGCGTCGCAGGTACGCTCTTCGACCAACTCCAGCGCATTGAAACCTATCTCTGGACCAATACGCACCACGGCATGACCCTGGACAACGACAGCTTTCAACGTGTCGAATTGCATGAGTATCCGCGCGCAGTCATCCGCGAATTAGCGGTCAACGCGCTCAGCCATCGCGATTATCACTTAACTGGGTCAGCGATCCGCATCATGTTATTCCGCGACCGGATTCAATGGGATTCGCCTGGTGGCTTACCACCGGGCGTTACAGTTGAAAACATCCTGCGGCAACAAAAGTCGCGTAACCAGATCTTGGTAAAAGTCCTTTATGAGGCGGGCTACGTCGAAGCGTTTGGCCAAGGCCTCGATACCGTGGTCAATGTGCTCCGTGGCGAGAATATGGAAGCACCCCGGTTTGAAGATGTTGGCGCGGCCTTTATCGTCACCGTGTATGGACGCAAAGGCGATGCCTTCAATAACGCTAGCTTATATGCCCATCTTCCGGAAAGTCAACAGCGCATCATGAACTATATGCGCGATCGGGTGGAAGTGACGCCCAGCGAATTGTACGATATTTTCGGACAAGAACGGACCACACGCTCCGTGCAACGTGACCTCGACCGTCTGGTTGAAGCCCAATTCGTTGTCGCGACTGGAGCAGGAAAAGCACGTCGCTATCACATTCCGAGTAAAAAGGTTTGAGGCTGCTGGTTATCATAGTGGCAACAGCGACAGCAACACCGACAAACAGCGACACGCTTTGTCGCGATTGCCTTCCAATAGCGACAGTTCTCATAGACAAGCCAAGCCAAGCTGTCGCTATTGGAATTAATGGCGACAACAGCAGCGGCAATGGATGCTGAGGTTTTGTCGCTATTCCTTAAAACAGCGACATATCGAGGAAAGGCAGCTACGCCGTAGGTCGAATACCCAACACCGACATGGATGGCGACAAACTACGACATATATCTGTCGCAATCGCAGACCAACTCCGACACGTTTCGTCACGACATTGAACCACGACAAACCACGACAGCCGTTGTCGCAATTCTCAAGGAGATTGGCGGAGAAAACCAGTGATATTGTCGCGGCTGGATCTTGTGAATGTCGCTGTTGATCGGTATGATCGAAATTAAGCGCAGAGGCACGCAAGGCACAGTTCCTCGTGTCAAGACGCGATGATCGAACAATAGATGTTGTCAAACGGCAACACGGGCAGCCTTTAAAGCAACGACCCCTGATCATCTGGTTTGGCCGCCGAGTATCAGAGGTCTTGATGAGGCAACCTGCAGCTTCCCAGCTGCAGGTGGTACCTTGTTGCTTCAGTGTAGCATCAACTCGACGTAAGTCAAGAGGGTGCAACGAGGAGCCAACGATGTTGACGCAGGCGCACACCGCCCCGCAACCAATCATTGGCGGGATACCGACAGGCGTCCCGCCTCAACTACTAGCGACACCACGCCATGAACAAGGCTTGCAATGGCTGCACGCACGCCGTGCCTATGCCTTCACAGTGGGCGAGGAGCTTGCATTACAACGCGCGATCAGCGCCGACGCGTTCCTCTTTCTGTACAAAGAGCTTGTGCGGCTGTGTAAAGAACGAACCTATTGCTGGGCGGGGCTTCAATGGCTGGCTAAGCGGCTTACTACTAGCTTGGGCACTCTCAAGCGCTGGATCGAAGAGCTTGTGACAGCAGGGCTGATCCGCCGAACGTCACGACCAGGTGGACAAACTGCGCTAACCACAATCCCTGCTCTAGAAGTATTTGATGTTACTGACGATGAGCAGGCGAACAAACAACAACCCGCATTCGACGAGTCCCGTCCCTCCATTGCGACACCAAATGTCAGTAAAAATACCGCCAGTGGACACAGCGACTCGCCACAAACGCCGAGCGATTCACCTGTTTTTTTTGTGCCCAAACAGCGGATCAGTAATGAGTCGAGTGATGGCGTAAATGTGAGTCGGCATACCGTTAAAAAGCAAAACTTTAACGTGGTTGGTTGTGAACAGCGTCAAGCAACCACAACCAACACCAACACTTCCTCACCAACAACACATCTGCTTGAACACGCCGGTGTTCTTGACATAACAATACTGAATGAGTTACGGGATGAGCCGGTAACGGAAATCGATGCGCTCATTCGTTATGTTCGTTCACAACCAAACGCCTGGAATCCACCAGGGCTTTTGGTCGCTTTAGCCCGGGAAAAGTTTGGTAGGCGTCTTATCAACCGGCAAGCACAGCATCCATATTCAGACCACCGAGCGCATCAATCAAAGAAACGCCAGTCCGGTAGTGGCTCCATTTCATCACTACCAGCCGATGCCGCCGCATCTTTACACAAACACGTCGACGTCAATAATCCGGATGATCATGCCGGCCTTTGGCAACGCGTTCTGGAACGTTTGCAAGAAGATGTACCAGAACAGGAATTCTCGATATGGTTACAAGAGACGGCAGTTGTTGATGTCACGGACGATGTGGTGATTGTTGGTACACCTAATATTTTTGCGCGCGACACACTTGAAGCGCGCTATCAGACAGTAATCGTGGCAGCAATCCGACACGAACTGGGTACCCATATGCGTGTGCAGTACGTTATCCCATAATGGGGCTTTATCAATGTGCTACCGGCCGGTCAACGCTATCATGGTCTGCTCGGCAAGACGCTGCGGACGGCAGTATCCCGCCGAACTGGCATGAGTTGGTCGGGGACGACGAAGTCTAAGCTACGGATGCCGCTCGATCAAGGTGACATGTGCGTCCATGCGTGCAGCACGATCTTCTTCGCGCTCGATGGCGTCGAACTCGAGACGGAGGCGGGGATACTGCTCGCACAGAAAGGAACGGCCAGCGGGACTACTTTTGCGGTAGTCGGTGAGTATATCGAGCAGGGTTAACAAGAATGAGTCCTGTTGGAGTATGGAACACGGACTGGGAACACCCGCTCAGCGTCCAGGTGTACCAGAACATGCAGGAGGATAACGATCGGAAAAGTCAAAAAAGATTAAAGCGCAGTGTACCACACGTGTCTCTGGGTGAGGCTACCCGTAGCGGTACCAGCTGTTGGACCACTTGGTCACAGGGCGTCAGTATTGCAGCTTTGTATCTCGGATTGACATAGGTTAGCCCTCATGAGCTTTCCCTGTCATACCACCATGCATACGGGTCCATACACGGCGGTTCGACGGGTTAAGCCGTTGGGTCTGCCACAAGTTCCGGTACGCCTGACCGCAGAAATGCAGCGGTGGGAAGCGCGACCAGCAGGGCAATCGCCCCATCCGTTCAACCACAGCAGTTCAACGACCAAATTCACCGGCGCTCATCGACCACCGTACGACCTCTGCTACGCGAAAAACATGTTCGTAATCACCAGTTTTCGCCACGTGTACACGTGTCCGCTCCAATGCTTGTTCGACATACCTTCTAACTCATTTGGTTCCGTGTGTTCGTACTGTTGACAGTAGATGCACACTGGATTTACCCCGATAGCGCGGCTGCTCCAACACAATAACTCGTCTCCATCCTTGGCGAGACACGTTGCAGAGTGCAGTGTACGGCTAAACGTTTACAGCCTGTTCCGATCACCCTCCAGAGCGTCGTTAAGTAGTGCCCTGATGTACGTACTCTCTTGCTGAGAGTGTTAGAGGAGCTGCGTCGAGTGCGTGTTCAAAATGACCGATGGTGAGCAACAGGTATTGTTATTGGAGCTTCACATGAAACGTCGCATCACAATGCCGTCTATCCTGGTCAGCCTTATGGTCGCGATTCTCGCCGGATTTCATGGGTCCCAAGCGGTTAACGCTGTAGACTTTACGTCATTAACGCCGCTTCACATCAACAGTCAGGGCGTGCTTGGTAACGGACTGACGTATGAATTTACGCCGGAAAACTCCACCTCGCGATCGACCCATTTTGACGGTACCCGTCTTGCCGTCGCGGTACAGGGAATACGCGGCTCATCTATGGAACCGTACTGGTTTACTGTGGAACTTGCGGCTCCCCATATGGTCAAACGCTTGTGCCGGGCGTGTACGAAGGTGCACAACGGTTTGGAGGGTATGGCTATCCTGGGATCGCTGTGACGGGTAATGGACAGGGCTTCAACCAGGTTACTGGTCGATTTGAGGTGCTGCAAGCCGTGTACGGTCCGTTCGCTGTTCGACCTGTCGTATTGGACGGATTGAGGAAGTCCACACAACGCCGTAGCGGCCCGTTGGTGAACGGCCGGACAGGCGGCGCATCGCCCCACTCGCGCTATGTGGTGTGGCTTGGGCAGGTGCAGGGAGTCAACATTCGGCGGAGGTGTAGGAAGTATCTAATATGAACATCCGCAGCATGCACGTGACTCCTGCACGATGTCTCCCATTAACGTAGATCAGACATGGCTATACTTACCATAAGATAGCGTACGTACATGGTACTTTTATTACGCTATTGCTGTATGAGCCAATAAAAAGGAACAACGTTGTGCGGTCATGGGACTGGGATATTGAGGAGCAAACGGCCATGGTTACAGCGTATCGTCGAGCGCACCTCGCCCGGTGTCCTCGTGATACAGCTATCCTTACCGTTACTGATGGGCGTACATTGTACTTTCCCGACGACGCTACGCACCACCCGATTGTCTTGACCTGTCCAGTCTGCCGGCGCATCTGCTATTCAACCTTCATCGAAGGACAAGAAGGTCGTACGCAATGAATCACGACATAGCACCAGCAGCGCCCACCGCACTCAGTTTTACGCCCGCGGTCCTTGCCGGTCAACTCGCGCCGTCAAGCATGGCGATGTATGGCCGTGATTTTGCTGCCTACCTCCAGTTTGCAGGCAACCCTACCGCAGCCCTCGATGCTGCCACGCTGGCGCGTTGGCGTACGGTGCTGGCACAGAATACGCGACACAGTCCCAACACCATCAATCGTATGCTGTCAGCCGTAAAACGGCTGATGCACGAGGGAGCACAGCAGGGCTACCTGTCGCATGAGCTGGCCGCAGCTTTCGGGCGCGTGCAGGGGGTTAAGCTGGGTGCGATGAAGGACCGTACCCGCCAACACGCACGCTCCAAAATTACGCCAGAAGATATGCGCCGCTTGTGTTCGCTGCCTGATCGTCATACCGTGCGCGGTACGCGTGACGCGGCTTTGCTTGCCACGCTAGCCAGCAGTGGACTGCGCGCGGCTGAACTGGCATCGTTGACCGTTGGACAGATTCTCAAGAAGGGAAGTGGCTTCGTGTTGAACGTCCGGGGCAAGAATGATACCAAGTACAGAGAAGCACCACTGAGCAAGGAAGCCCATGCCC
>JASKZZ010000526.1 GCA_030147335.1 Herpetosiphonaceae bacterium
CCACGCAACATTCAAACCGCCGTAAAGCGCATGGTTGACAGCAAACGATACTGAGGGAGGTAGGGTAGATGAACGCGAATGAATATCAACAGCTAGCCAGTCGAACACTCATTGAGCGGCCAGATTTTCACATAAGCGACGAGGACATCATGCTCGTGTGGAATGCCATAGGGTTAGCAGGTGAAGCGGGCGAAGTTGCTGAGCTGGTAAAGAAGGGTGTGTTCCACCAGCATGGGGTAGATACTGTGAAACTGAAGAAGGAACTGGGGGACGTGCTGTGGTACGTGGCTGCACTGTGTACGAAGGCAGGCATCGATATGGGTGAAGTCATGCAGGAAAATATCGACAAGCTCAAAACACGTTACCCAGAAGGTTTCAGTTCAGCGGCGAGTCAAAAGCGTGTAGATGTTGAAACGAAATGAAAATCTATTTTTCACCAAGTGGGGACATTCGTGGGGACGTCACCACAAAAACTACAACCACGGCGGCAAGAGACAAAACAAAAGAAACGCACTACAGGCGGCTCTTTTCGTGGTGACCCCGGTGCGGCTCGAACGCACGACCTAGCGTTTAGGAAACGCTTGCTCTATCCAACTGAGCTACGGGGCCATTTTCTTGGCCTCACAATCCATTTGATACAACCACACATCGCCCAACAACGATACGTGACTTCTGCGTATTGTCCCACATCCGGCAAAATAGTTCAACCTGAAACAAGGTGTTCACGTAGCCACATGAAATACATGGAATCAAGTATCCCATTCACTCCGTCGCCTGGATAATACTGTGTCAGCTTAGTGGCGGAGTTTCAATTCCAAAGGCAACCGCATCGAGTAATGTCTGCAAATTAAAAGGCTTTTGGATTACCTGACACTTCATTTGGGTCAAATGGTCCGCTTTCAATTGAAGTTGATGCGAATCTCCGGAGCAGACGATCATTGGAATATGGGCGGTGCGCGGGTCAAGGCGCACCATTTCTAGCACGGCCCAACCTGAGATACTGCCTAGCCCTAAATCCAAAATCAAAAGGTTTGGTTGTGTGTCGGCAATAAGTGCGTGAACATTCCAATCACCCGTCCAGCTTCGTGTTGTATATCCCGATTTTTGGAGCAGCCGCTCCATTAACCGAACAATGATTGGATCATCATCGATGATCACAATGATTGGTACAGCCATGGCAGTTTCCTCGACGGGTTTGTGTTTGCAGCAACGAAAACGATAGCGACGATGCGACGTCAATTTGCGAGTTAATGACGCCGCTTTACTGTCCCGGTTGTTTTTACATCCCGCACGCTGTCGCTCAGTCGTTTCTAGGGTTAATGTTGTCCCACTGTACGCCGTGCCCCAATCGCTAGCGTACAGCTCGTCGACCACGTAGCCACCCTCGACGGACTGCAATCTCGAGCGGCCATAGCAGCAGCGCTAGACCGACTAACCAGGGCCAGAAAGCTTGTGTTGGACGCGGCGCTTCAGCCTTGACCGCTTGTGCCGCTTCGTCCGCAGATTGTAGGAGGCGTCCGTTGCTGATTGTTGCAATGCGCTCAAGCAGCGCTCGGTTCGGCTGTAGTGCAAACTCTGCAGGATACGGCTTGGCCCATCCTGTGCTTCCTTCGATCTGCTTGTCGCCTTTACGTAGAGCAACACCAACTGAATAGGCTCCATTCTCGCCTGTGGAGAGCGGTGCTTCATAGCGGCCTGGCGCGACCTGCTTCAGCCGAACCGTTGATTCACTTCCATCAGGAGCTTGAACCCGCGCACCGACATCAGCCAGATCAAGTGGCGCTCCATCTTCGTCTCGCGCGTCGACTACAACCTTTGGCAGCGCGCCACTTTGGTCAATCCGCGCGGTTAGTGGTCCCTGTGCCGGATCGGGAAATGTGTAGGCTAGCATCTGACTCCAGAAAACCGGGCTTTCGCTCCAGCGTTGCCATGCCTGGCCCCAATCCTCGCCGCTGTCCGAAGTCCAGGCCAGCGAACGGCCAAGCCCATACTGCCAGACGCTCAAAATCGGATCTTGCTCGGGTGACCGCAGGACGACCTCGGCTTCTGGTTTGGGCGTGACGGCGACATATCCTTCCAGACTTGGAAACTGACGCGGCACGAACCCCCGCACAATCGAATGCGCGTCTGCCGGCTGCGGTTGGAACGAGCCTTCAACACGCGGATCGTCTCGGGCGATCTCGGTTTCCATCAGTGTCAGGCGCGGCAACTCCTTGGGATCACCTGCGAAGTGGTATCGTCCACCGCCGAGATTGGCGAGTCGTTCCAGCAACTCCGTGTCCGCATCGCTGCCGATAGCGATGGTGGATAATGTCATGCCGCGTGCGCGCGCCTGATCAACGAGACGGTCGTACATGCCAGGATCGCTGGTGTACGAGCGACCGTCAGTGAGCAACACAGCATGACGCACAGTCACATCTTGCCGGGCAAGCTCAGGAAGGCCAATGCCGAGCGCTCGATAAATATCGGTGCCGCCGCCGTAATCAATTGATGCAATCCGATCTTGAATTTCGGTTAGCGCAAGACCGTCGCCCATGCGCCTGAAGGGTACTATCCAGTCGGTTCCGGTATCAAACGCTAGCACGCCGACGAGGTCGTTAGTGACAAGCACCTGAACTGCGGCCAACGCGCCGCCTTTCGCAAGACCAAGCTTATCGGTTTCAGGCGTGGCACCATACATACTGGCGGAACGGTCAATAATCAGGAGCAAGGCAACCTGCTGCCGTTCACGGCGAGGCGGTGTATCCATCTTGACCGGCAGCACTTCTTCTAGCGGCGTTCCTTTGTAGCCGCCAAGACCGTAGCTGTTGCTGCCGCCAAGCACCAGCAGGCCATGACCAAGACTACGCACAAACTCGCGTAAGGCTGATTGTTGGTCGATCGTCAACTCATCCGCGGGAATATCCTGCAAAATAATTGCATCAAAGCGGCTAAGGTCGGACAAGCGGCTGGACACATCGGCAGGCCGTAGCGCCTCGCTCTGCACGCTCTGGTTTTCGAGGGCATCGCGCAATCCGGCAGCTGCTTCTGGTTGACGTTCAACCACCAGCACACGCGGCGGCGGTCCAACAAGCATCGTCGTATCCAGTACGTTGTTTTCAACGTGAGCGTCTTCTACCCGAAGCTCTGCCCGCAGCCGTTGTAGGCCAGGATCGGGCACGGAGCCAGGCAACGAAATGCTTTCGCGTCCCGCTTGCAGCGTAACAGGTCGTTCGCTGACCGTCTGGCCGTTAAGCGAAATAACCAATGTGCCTTCGACGGCGCCTGTGCTTTCA
>JASKZZ010000529.1 GCA_030147335.1 Herpetosiphonaceae bacterium
CCGTGTAAAGATACAGGAACAGCTATGCATCGTCCTCTTCGCCGAGCAGCCGCTACGATTGCTGGAAAGGCTGCGCTCCAACTAAGCCGTCGTCTGGGTGTTGGTGGTGGTACGCAGCTTCCCGGAGTGGTAGCGCGACGGATCGCACCCGACGTGCTGCAAGCCTTGGCTTCAAGCCTAACCGACGGCGTTATGCTGATCACTGGTACCAACGGCAAGACAACAACCGCCCGCATGATGGCCACAATCTTTAAAGCAAATGGTCGTCGGGTGCTGCATAACCGTGCTGGAGCAAATCTTATTACCGGTTTGACTGCGACTGCGGTTGCCGGTGCCGATCTGTTTGGACGGCTTCATTCCGACATGGGTTTGTTCGAGACCGACGAGGCGCACGTTCCTGCGGCGATCCACGAAACACAGCCGCGTGTTGTGCTCATTCTTAACCTGTTCCGCGACCAACTTGATCGTTATGGTGAGGTAGATACAATTGCCAGGAAGTGGCGTGCCGCTCTGGATACGCTGCCGTCGTCGTCTACAGTTGTCCTCAATGCCGACGATCCCGCAGTGGCCTATCTAGGGCACGGTCTCCACTGCAAGGTGCTGTATTACGGCTTACAGGATAAGCGCCACGGAACGAATGAAGTGCAGCACATGGCCGATTCGCAATTTTGTCGGCGATGTGGCACAGCGTATATGTACGATGTTGTGTTTTATGGTCACGTTGGTCACTACCACTGCCCAAATTGTGGTTTGACGCGGCCCACTCCCGATCTACGGTTAGAACGGCTCACCCTGAGTGGCGTGGCGGGCTCACAGCTTGTTATTACCGATGCGGAAGGCGCGTTTGATGTGCGCCTTCCCGTTCCTGGCTTGTACAACGCGCTCAATGCGCTTGCTGCCGCTGCTGCCGCCATTGCCCTTGAAATAGCGCCTGCCACCATTCGTAACGCGCTTGAAAGCTTTACCGCAGCGTTTGGCCGCATTGAGCGCATCCCAATTGCAGGCCGTGATGTTCTCATGGCGCTGATTAAGAATCCAGTTGGCGCCAGCGAAACAGTACGGATGATCGCGGGAAGTCAAGAACCGGGAACCGCGAACTCGGAACTCCATTTGCTGATCGTGATCAATGATAAAATCGCTGACGGCACCGATGTATCATGGTTGTGGGATGCGAATTTCGAGCAGCTAGCGGGACGTGTTGGACATGTTGTGGTAAGTGGAACACGCGCTGAGGATATGGCTGTTCGGCTTAAGTACGCAGGCGTAGCAGTGGATCGGATCGAGGTTGTGCCGCAGTTGGACCAAGCGCTTGATCGTATGTTGTTAAACAGTCCCCAAGATCAGTCGCTTTACTTGCTGCCTACGTACACGGCTATGCTTGAATTGCGTGAAGAACTAGTGCGCCGTGGTCTGGTCAAGCCATTCTGGGAAGATTAGGCTTGTCTTCGGAGTTTAAGTAATAAGGTTGTTACGGTAGCGGGACCTTCGACTCAATGGATTGGACCTTTGGCTAGTCGGTCGACTATATTCGCCAAAAAGCTTCGACAACCCGTTCAACGCGTGGTACACTCACAGCTCAATGGTACCCCGAAATCGTACATTTGATCTAAGAACTGCCATTCTGATTGGCGGTGCGACACTCCTTGGCGCAGCGTGGGCGCTTTTCAATCTTGCTCGCGTAGGTGGTGACAGCGCGTCAGGCGCAACATCCGCGCTTGTTTGGACAGTTTTCGGTACTCCATTCTTCGCGTTCTGGGGCTGGCTACTGGCTCGTCCACGTGAAGGGTGGCTGGCTGCATTTGTTTGCTTTTGCATTTACTTCTTCGCTATTTTTCTTGGCGCTCGGCTAGAGCTTCTAATTCAGGGTAACGAAGGTGCTGCCGCCAATGAGCACGCGCTGTATTTTCGGTTAACGGTATGTATTCAACTGCTTGCATGCATCGTAGTTGCCGCGTATCGTGCCGGTAGTCGTGGTACAATGCAGATACCCACTAAAACGTAGTTCATAATGGATGACAAGAGGGGAGGCGCCTGCAATGACGATCAGATCTATCGTCGTGGATGCGCGTACCTTTGAGTTCGTACACTGCTCACGCTGTTCTTTGTGCCATTTCGGTATCCCAAGCAACCATTGCCTCAACCAGTGCGTCGAAGCGTGCTGTCCGATACAAGG
Source organism: Herpetosiphonaceae bacterium (assembly GCA_030147335.1). Lineage (GTDB taxonomy): Bacteria > Chloroflexota > Chloroflexia > Chloroflexales > Kallotenuaceae > LB3-1. Next base: position 2,174 of record JASKZZ010000529.1, read on the forward strand.
TTTCCTGATCTTGTTGTCGCCTAGATGATTAACTATGAGTGTAACCGACGACATCAAGCAACGCCTTGACATCGTTGAGCTAATCAGCGCCAACGGTGTCCAGCTGCGTAAAGCGGGGCGCAACTTCACCGGCTTCTGCCCGTTTCATCCCAATGCGCGCACGCCTGCGTTTTATGTGTTTCCTGACTCGCAGAGTTACTATTGCTTCTCATGTCATGCGGCCGGCGATGCGTTCAATTTCTTGATGGCGCGGCAGGGAATGAGTTTCGGCGATACGCTGCGTGAGTTGGCAACCCGAACCGGCGTGCAGCTGGAGGAACGAACACCGGAGCGGGAACACGAAGATGCGACTCGTGCTCGGCTACGGCAGATCAACGAAGACGCGGCTGTGTATTGGCATCATGTGCTGGTCAATACCCAGAAAGGCGAGATCGGACGAGCGTACGTTGCTAAACGCAAGCTAACCGCTACCACCGTTGAAACGTGGCAGCTTGGCTATGCCGCCAACGACTGGAGCGAGCTGCTGCGGTACTTGACTGACCGCAAAGGCTACACGCCCGAAGAGCTGGAAACAGCGGGATTGGTCATCAAGCGCGAAGGCGGCGGCTATTATGACCGCTTCCGTAATCGCCTCATGTTTCCTATCCGTAGCGCCAAGGGTGAGATCATTGGCTTCGGTGGCCGCGCGCTCGGCGATGATCACGCCAAGTATATGAACTCGCCCGAAACGCCGTTGTTTCACAAGTCGGATGTGTTGTACGGCATCGACCTTGCCCGTGAGCCGATTCGCCGTGAAAATGCGGTGGTCGTTGTTGAAGGCTACATGGACGTGCTGATGGCGCATCAGGCTGGCTTTGCCAATGTTGTTGCGCCGATGGGTACGGCACTCACAGCGGATCAAGTTGGTATCATCAAGAAGCTAACGCACACCGTTTATCTGGCGCTTGATGCCGATGCAGCTGGCGCGAATGCGACGCTGAAAGGTCTGCAAACCTTGCGCGACGGTATGGATACAACGGTTGTGGCCGTTCCAACACCGCATGGATACATTCGATGGGAACGCGAACTTGACGGTGAGATTAAGATTATTGCATTGCCCGAAGGCCGCGACCCTGACGAGGTCATTCAGGAAAATCCCGACGAGTGGCGCGTGCTCGTAGCAGCCGCGCTGCCGCTTATGGAATATTATATTGAGCAGCTAACGGTTAATATCGACTTGATAACGGCGAAGGGTAAGGCGGAAGCTGTTGAGCGTTTGGCTCCACTTGTTGGCGCGTTAGCGAATCCTGTCGAACGGGCGCACTACATTCAACGCGTGGCCCACAAAGTAGGCTCGCCCGAGCGCGTGATTCGTGATGTGGTTGAGGGGGTGCGGCGTGGAAAGCGTGTTAATTTGCCGCCGGTTGAGGCAGGCCCAGGTGACACTAGTACTTTACTCTCGCGCGAAGACCAACTATTATCTCTCTTGCTTAGGTTTCCAAACGTCCAGACTGCGGTAGAATCCGAGCTACAAAAAGACCTTGCAACATTTCCCGAAATCAAGGGGGATATTCGAGGTTCGGTTGATGAGCCGCTGACGCATATCGAGAATCAGCAAGTGTGGCGCATCTGGAGCAAGCTTACTGGTCAGGATGCTCCGTCACCAATCTGGCTCGATGCGCTCGACCCGTATCTCCGAGAGCGTGCCCAGCGATTATTAACATATCAAGACTCACCCGAGTTGCCCATAGTCAATCGCCAACATCATGCTTCCGAAATGGCGGTGAAAATCGCTAACGAACTTCGTAAAACCGTCGTGATCCATCGGAAAAATCAGCTCAAAGCAATGTACGAGTCGGTTGAAGATACCGATGACCGTTTCATCCTGGCGCAGCGCTTAAATGCGCTTAATGATTATCACAATCGTGTCACGGCTCCCCGTCGCAGCACATTTTATCTCGATCTAGGCAACCGGCTCGAACAACATAAGTAGCCGTCCCATCAACGAGCCACATTCATACCCTGTTCCTGGCGCAAACCGCCGCTTGTATCTTGGCTGAGGAGACCCTTGCGTATGCCCGACCACGACATGGAAATAACCGAAGACATTCGCTATACCCCAACCACCACAGCCGAGACCGCTTTAGAAGAGGTTGCGGCAGCTGAGGCAATCCACTCGCTGGACCAATTGATCCAGCGTGGCAAGGAGCGCGGTCACGTTACGCCAGAGGAAATCTCACAGCTTGTCGCGCAGCCCGACGAAAACGGTGATCAGCTTGACGCTGTGTACAGCGCGCTAGCCGATGCCAAGATAACCATCGTTGACGAAGATGAGTTTTCGCTCGACGTTGACCTCGATCCGATTGTTGAGATTAATAACTTCATCGATCAATCCGATCCTGGTGTTGGCGACGGCGTGCGCATGTATTTGTATGAGATCGGTCGTGTTTCGCTGCTGACGGGTGAGCAGGAGGCGCGGTTGGCGCGGCAGATCGAGCAGGGAGAAAAGGCTGAGCAGCGGCTCAAACGAGTCGATCCACGCTCGCCCGAAATGCTCGACCTGCGCCGCGCGATTGAAGCTGCCAAGGATGCGCGGGCTAGCCTCACGAATGCAAACCTGCGCTTGGTGGTTAGTGTTGCCAAGAAATACATGAACCGTGGTTTGTCGCTGATGGATCTGGTGCAGGAAGGCAACATGGGCCTGCTGCGCGCCGTGGAAAAGTTCGATTATCGCAAAGGCTACAAGTTTTCTACCTATGCGACATGGTGGATTCGCCAGGCAATCACGCGTGCCATCGCCGATCAAGCCCGTACAATTCGCATTCCTGTCCACATGGTTGAAACGATTAACCGTTTGATGAAGGTTAGCCGCCATCTGGTGCAGGAGCTTGACCGCGATCCAACAATGCTGGAGCTGGCCCTGGAATGCCGCATTCCCAGCATTCTGACTGATCCGCAGCGCTTGCAGTTCCAGCTTGAGCCCGCGCCACTCGATGCTGATTGCGTCGGTGTGTACGATGCGTATATGGTGCGAGCGGTTGAAAAGGCGGCGGAGCGGGTGCGTGTCATGCTCGCGTCAAACGACGAGGAGAATCTGGCGTATCAGCGCATCAAAGAAACGCAGGCGTACCTGCATCGTTGGCTGCGGCGTGCTCCCACAACCAAAGAGATTGCCCTCGAATGCCATCTGCCGGAAATCCTGTCCGAGCAAATTCGTATTCGGCTGCAAACGAACCCGGCGATTCTCAACCCGCAATCGCGCTTGTACGACCCCACCATGCGACAAATGCTGGAACGCGCCGCCAACAAGGTTCGTGACATTCAAAAGGCCGCGCAGGAACCGGTATCACTGGCAACGCCAGTCGGTCAGGAAGAAGACAGCAGCCTGGGTGATTTTATCGAAGACTCAAAGGCCGAAGCGCCCTCCGATGCGGCAACCAATCAAATGCGTAAAGAAGCGGTTGAACAGGTACTGGATCAGCTAAACGAGCGCGAGCGGCTGGTGATCAAGCTGCGCTACGGCCTGCATTTGACCGACGATGAGCGCGTGATGCTGCTTAAGCTGCCGTCGCAAGAAAAATACAAGTTTCAGATCGAAGGTGGGCGTCACAATACACTGGAAGATGTCGGCAAAATCTTCGACGTGACGCGCGAACGCATTCGTCAGATCGAGGTCAAGGCACTGCGCAAGCTGCGTCATCCCAAGCTTGGCAAAAAGCTGCGCGACTACCTCGAATAAGCAGCTCGCAGAACGGAGAAGCAAGAACCAAGAACTAGGCTAGCAGTTCTTGGTTCTTCGTTATAGGTTCGTATTCAGGAGTTCTTTAGATCGGGGGCCACGGCAT
>JASKZZ010000562.1 GCA_030147335.1 Herpetosiphonaceae bacterium
CCCCGTCCATAAACCGTTCGCAGTCGTGTAAACAACTCAGTGAGGAGCATGTCATGAAGTCCAAACGTATCTTGTTGTTGCTTTTGATGACCCTGTTCGTTCCAATGATCATCGCCTGTGGCTCGCCCGCCGGTGAAGGTACCGGAACAGGCACGTCGGCGGCTGCATCCACGGCAGCCAGTGTTGCCGCGTCGGAAACAGCAGCGTCAACAGCGCCAAGCGCCGCCGCAACAACGTCGGCCAGTGCCGCTGCTTCGACGGCCGCCAGCGCCGCCGCAAGCACAGAAACATCAGCTGCTGCGTCGGCGGCTGTCACCAATCCAGGTGGCCTTGCCGTGAGCCAGAGCGGCTACAAAGGCACGCTTAACTACTGGGTGCTGGGCTACCAACCAGGCGGCGCCGGTCTTGGCAGTCGGTTGATGGATGCGGGCGTTGCCAATTTCCAGGCGGCGAACCCCGATATCAAGGTTCAGATTACGGGCTACACCGGAAATCAGGAAGGCTTTACCAAGCTAACCCAGGCCGTACAGGGCGGCGAAGGTGTTGATCTGTTCCGCTTGCCGTCCGACATCCTGCCGCTGCTGGTCAAGGATGGCTTGGTTGCTTCAGTCGACGAATATTTGACTGACGAGGACAAGGCCGATATTTACCCCAATCTACTGCAATCGGTATCGGTAGACGGCAAAGCGTATGCATGGCCGTTGTGGGTGCCGCCGGTCGGCATGTACCTCAACCTTGATATCTTCGAGGAAGCTGGCGTCGAGCCGCCCACGGGTGACTGGACGTATGAGCAGTTTGTTGAAGCTGCCAAGAAGCTGACATTCAAGCGCGCTGATGGAACGCAGGTCTATGGTTATACAGCGCTGATCGATCCGGGCGTGGTCAACGCATGGCCGTTCATTTTGAGCGACGGCGCGCAGCCATTGAGCGCGGACAATACCAAGTACACCTGGGACACGCCGGAGGCTGCGAGTGGTCTTAAGAAGCTTGTCGATCTCGCGCAGGTTCACAAGGTAACACCTCCAGGTTTCGGTTCGCAAACACTGGAAGAGATTCAGGGTGGCTTCAAGGACCAGAAGATTTATGCCATGTACAGCGAGCCGAGCGGCGCGTCGAACGGCTACAAAGACGCGGGCATGAACTTCGAGGTTGTTCCGATGCCAACAGGTGCGACAGGCAAGCCAGTCACGGCTGGTGGTATTGGTCTCATCGCGGTTGCGCAAGCGGACGACAAGGCCAAGGTGCAAGCGGCGATGGATCTGTCGCGCTACCTGACGAGTGGACAGATTCAGGAAGATGTTCCTGGCTTCTACTTGGCGCCGGGCGCGCGCAAGTCGGTGGAGGTTGCTGACCCGATCAGCAAGTTCTCGCCGTTCGTTGAGTACACGTACATCACGCCGATTATCGAGACCTGGCCGCAGATCCGCACCATTCTGCATCCCCAGATCCAAAACGCGATCTTCGGCCAAATTTCACCCGAGGAAGCGCTCAAAGCTCCGGCTGAGGAAGTTAACGGCATTTTGAGCGGACAGCAGTAGGCAGGTTGAAAGCGGAAGGATGAAGGGACCATATCGGTTCTTTCATCCTTCGTCGGAGAACTGATCATGTCAGACGCGGTACTTGAAACCCCACGTACACAGCCGCTAACGTTGGGGGGGAAGTTTAAAAAGTTCGTACGCCAGCATGGGTGGAGCTACGCGTTCGTGCTTCCAAGCATGCTCACGTTCGTAGTCTTTGTTGTTGTTCCCGTGATTTGGTCGTTTTTGATCTCGTTTCAAGACTATAGCATGGTCCGTGGCGGCACCTGGGTTGGATTGCGAAATTACCGGTCCGCCTTTACCACCCAAAGCGGCGTGTTTGTCACAGCGATTAGAAATACTATTACATATACCATTGTTACTGTTACAGCCAATATCTTTATTGCATTGATTCTTGCGAGCTTGATCCAGCCGCTCAATAAATTCTTCCAGACGTTTTTCCGCGCGGCGTACTATCTGCCCGCCGTAACAAGCGTGGTTATTATCGCAATTACATGGCGCTGGCTGCTTGCCGCCGATGACCGTGGCTTGTTCAATACTGTGCTTGGTTCGATCGGCGTATCACCTGTGCGTTGGCTGGCAGATCCACGTATCGCGCTGCAAAGCATTATCCTTTCGACGATTTTAACGGTTCCAGCAACCGGCGTTGTATTGTTTAGCGCAGCGATGGGGAGTATTCCCAAGGAATTTTATGAAGCGGCGGAGCTGGACGGTGCGGGTCCGATCAGCCGCTGGTGGATGATTACCGTACCGCTCATCAAGCCCACGACACTGTATCTTGTCGTGTTGTACACGATTGCCAGTTTCGAGGTCTTTGAGAAAATTTTGCTGATGACGCCGAGTGGTGTGGGCAACGCGACGCAAACCGTTGTGTTCCAAATTTATCAAAATGGATTTGTACAGTTTCGGTATGGCGTTGCCGCCGCGCAAGCATTTGTGCTGTTTTTGATGATCGCCGCCGTAGCCGTGCTGCAGTTCCGGCTATTTCGTAGCGACGTGGAGTATTAAGCGTATGGCAGTGCAACCAATGCCGCGTCGTGTCTCGACCGCACGTCGACGATGGAATATTCAGTACCTCGTTGCATGGCTTGTGTTGAGCATAGCGGCAGTGATCGCGTTATTTCCAATGTACTGGCTGTTCATCAGCGCGTTTACGCCAACTACATCCACGATCAATACAACACCAACCTTGTTTCCGATCAATCCTGGCCTTGATAACTTCCGCCGTTTATTCGCGTTAGCAGGTAACTACGGTCGGTGGGTGCTTAACAGCTTGATTGTTGCGGTCGGCGTTACAGCATTTCATATGTTTTTCGACACGATGGCTGGGTATGCGTTCGCTAAGCGCAGCTTTCCGGGACGTACAGTTTTTTTCTGGTTGATTCTCAGTACGTTGATGATTCCCGATCATGTTACGCTGATTCCAAAATACATTGTGGTTCGCCAAGCCGGTCTGACGAACTCGCTGTGGGCGCTGTTTCTGCCAGGAACAGCCAGTGTGTTTGGCATCTTTTTGATGCGGCAATATATCCAAACCATGCCGAATGAGCTGATCGAAGCCGGACGAATCGATGGTGCAAGCGAAATCGGTATTTTCACGCGTATTATTCTGCCGTTGTGCAAGCCCGCGCTGGCCGCGCTCGCTATCTTTACCTTTGTGCGCTATTGGAACGATTTTATGTGGCCGTTGATCGTGCTGAAAGACAACGCCAAGTACACATTGCCGGTCGGCGTGGCGAGCTTGCAAGGCGAGTTCGGTACCGACTACGGCGTGATCTTCGCTGGCGCTGCTCT
>JASKZZ010000004.1 GCA_030147335.1 Herpetosiphonaceae bacterium
TGTTGAAATGCGCGCAGTGATCGATCCATAAGCAGGCCTGTGTCGGCCAGCTTCATTGCATTAGGATTTTTACGTTTACCACGCGCAAGTCGTATGATGAGGATAATAATTATTAGTACTGGCAGAGCAACAAACAAAAAACTGAACACAGCAGTGGCCTTTCAGGCTATTTCGGAGGAATGAAGCACCTCATCAAAGTGTACTGTTTCGTTGCCGCAAGTAATAGATCCTCAACGTTCTATATGTAGACATACGTTTGGGTCTACACCACGAGCGACCTTTCAAAGTATTATTGGGGATTGATAGGAGATCAGGAATAGCGCTAAGCAAAAAATTTACGCACCGCCTGCTGCCGGTAGCGGAAAATACGATTGAGTTGTAAGCGCACGAGTGGATGTGCAAGTTCGCCTAATGGCGCCAGCGGAAGACTGTAACGGATGATATCTTCAATCGTAGTGCTGCCGTCGTGTTCATCAAAGCGATGAGAAGTTCGGCTTAGGCAGACGGCAGCACCACGCCTCGGCATTCGCCAAAACCGATACGGACGGCTCCCGGGCGCTCGCAAAACCCACGCAAGATAACCTCGTCTCCATCCTGCAAAAAGCGCCGGACCTCGCCAGTCGGCAAATCAATCGGTTCAGCGCCGCGCGTCGTCAGTTCCAGTAAACAACCACGCGCGTCTTTGGCACCCCCAGAAACAGTACCACTTGCCAAAAGATCACCTGGCCGTAATGGACAGCCGTTGCTGGCATGATGCGTCAACAGCTGGGCAATGGTCCAGTACATATCGGTGAATTTGCCTCGACTGAGACGCATAGGTTCGATACTTTGTTCACGCATCTGTTCCGAAGCAAGCCATACTTCAAGCGTCACCTCAATATTGCCGTGCGCTTGATCAGCTTCAGCCCACAAGTATGGTAGGGGCCGAGGATCGTCGGCTGCTCGTGTAAACGCGGGGCTGCGAAACGGTGCCAGCGCTTCCAGCGTTACAACCCATGGTGAGATTGATGTGGCAAAACTTTTGGCGAGAAACGGTCCAAGCGGCTGGTACTCCCATGCTTGAATATCGCGTGCCGACCAGTCATTCACCAGGCAAAGACCAAAAATATGATGCTCCGCCTCGCCGATTGGGATCGACTTTCCGCGTGTATTACCAGCGCCAACAAACATGCCAACTTCCAGTTCATAATCCAACAGCTTGCTCGGCCCGAAGGTCGGCTGTTCCGCCTCCGCGTCCTTGGTCTGACCGTATGGACGTTGTATTGCCGAGCCGCTAGGAACAATTGAGGATGAACGGCCGTGGTAGCCGATTGGCACATGCTTGTAGTTGGGCAGCAGCGGGTTATCAGGGCGAAACAGCTTGCCTACGTTGGTTGCATGGTACACCGATGCATAAAAGTCGGTATAGTCGCCAATCGTGGCAGGTAGATGCAGCTCGGTATCGGCCATCGGCACCAGAATGCGCTGCTGAATACCACGATCATTTTCATACGCAAGGCTTTCATAGCGAAGCAACGCGCTAAGCTGAGCACGCAGAACGTGCCATTCGTCTGCACCAAGCGCCATCAATTGGTTCAAAGTAGATGCTTCACATGCGTTGATCGCCTCGCCAACGATACCCATTTCTCGCGCGCATGCCGGCAAATCAACAATCTGGTCGCCAATCGCAACGCCAACCCGTGGTTGCTCATCGGTTCCTCGGCGTCGAAAAATCCCAAATGGCAAGTTCTGGATCGGAAAATCTGTCTGCGGCTCGTTGGCTGACACAACCCAGGAGCGCAGTTGTGGATCGTGCGTATCGTTGAGTTCATGTATCACAGCAGATTCATCGCTTTCAGATCGGTGATCGGCTCGCTAAAGGAACACGAGCCAAAGGATATTGCCAAACGCCGCGCCTGAGCTATTGACGGCAGGTCGATGACGAAGGAGCGCCACCTGATGCTATTTTCCTCGAAATGGAAGGCAGCCGGATCTTGCTCTTCAAGAGCGTATGCAGCTGCTTCACGCGGCGCTCCGACATGCAGCAGGGCAGCTGTCACAAATACATTGAAAAAGCCGAACATCATGCCCGTCGGACTATCCTCAGCATAGGTTAGCCGATGGACTGACCGCAGCGGATGATGAAGGCCGGCAGTGGCTTTGAACGGCACTTCTAATTCGATACAGGTAGCGATGAAGCGCAGCAATTCGGCGACAGACGGAAACGCATCACCGCTTGTCCCACCTGTCCGCACTTTGGCACGACCTCCAACACGTCGGACAACCTTGATCAACGAATGTGGGTCGTGCGCAATCGGCAGCTCAAAATACGGCTGGACCAACTCGGGCAATTGGCTGACGGCGGCTTCAATCTGTTCCGTGCTCTCAACCTTAAGCTCAATTGTATCAATGAGTGCCGATCCCACTTGTGGCTGCGACAAATACCGCTCGTTAAAGTGCTGGATCGCTACTACGTCTGCCGCAATGTCTGCGCTCGCCAACACACTCAGCCGCCACGGATTGGCCGTTGTTGCATCGCGCAGATATTCTGTTGCAGCTGCTTCAAAGCGATTAAGTTGTCCAACCGGCAGGATAAATCGACCAAGCGCCGAGGCAGTATCGCCAGAACGATACGCCGCAAAGTTTTGCACCGCCAGATCCATTGGCAGCTGTGCGGGTGGAAACAATCCCGCATAGTCGATGATCCCGTGCAGCAACGTTCTGATAGCGTTCATTCTACCTGCCCTCACCACTGACCCACCTCTTCAAACCGATTATACACGCAAGCGGGACTGTTGATGTAAGAGCTGGCACGAATTAGTCGTGGCTGATGGTTCGTCGCCAGTAGCGCGCACCGTCTGGCGTCCGACCCAACAACTGCTCATTGTACAGGTAGCGCCGAAGGGTGGCAAAGTCAACCGCGCCCGCCGCGCCGCGTACCGGTGAGCCACTTGTATGCTGTTTAGCAATACGCTGATCCAACAGCTCGTTGACCTCTTTTTCCGTGTACTCGCGGCCAGCCTCGAACTGCATCGCTACATACTCAAGAATCAGCAGCCGGTCGCGCTGCCTCGCAGGCCACGCAACAATTTGCGCATCGGTATTAAGAAATCGACGCAGCTCATTTGGTTGGTTGTTCTGAATTGCCTCGCTTGGTGGCGTTTGCTCCGACGAAAGCAGTTGACGCAGCTCAAAAAAGGTGCGGTCGATTTTAGACAGATCAAGTCGGTAACTCTTGTTAGCTCCTTCACTTCGCCGCTCAATAAGAAAGCCTGTTGAGGTAAGCTGCTTAAGATGACGCGACACGCTCGATTGGCTCAGATCGAGTCGCGCAATAATGTCCTGCGCCAATAATTCGCCGTGTTTCGCTAGCAGTTCCAAAATATGCAGACGGGTCTCATCCGCAAGCGCACTAAACGGGTTAACTAGCTCAATCGCCTTGATCGCCGCTTGCCGGAGTGGTAGATCGAGATCCGGACGACTATGCGGTCGCCTGTCGGGGGCGCGGCCACGAACAAATACCCACAAGGTTGTCTCGCTCCCAAAACGCGATGCGTATGGCCCGATGTGGGGCGACAGCGAGAAAACAATGTGTTGCACGCCTTCAAGCTGTGCGCTGATCGAAATTGGCAGTTCGCGGCCAATAAATGTCCGGATTGCTTCCGCCGCCGTTTCCGGCCATTGTCGCTCACTGAGCAGCCGCACCATATTTTCCAAAAAGGGCAAGCGCTGCCGCCATTCATCGGCCAAAAACGAAACCCATAACGTCCGCAGGTGGGATACCAACAGATTGTGTAGTGCAAGCGGGTCATTGATTAACGCATGGACCTCGGATTGAAGCTGCTCGTCTAGCAAGTCGGCGGGATACAGTCGTTCGATCTGTTGGACGAATGCTGCTTTATCGGCAAGTAGCTGCTGTGGCTCCGGAGCTGTCGCTTTTGGGAGACGCTCATTTGGTACGGCGACCGGACGGCAAATGCTGCCTAGAAATCGATCACGAACGTCAACTGGTGACTGCGCGGAAAGCGCATCGAGATAGGCAGGAAAATCAGCGCGAGTAAGATCGGCTGCTAGCGCCTCACCTAAACCTTCAAAAATAAGCCGGTTATGTTGACGTTGCTCGGCCGTGAGTTTTGCTGCTGTTGCTGAAATCCATGGATCAACATCGGGCAGTTGATCGGCTACATGCAGCAGTGAAAGACTGGTAAGAGCATTGATCACCGGTTCAAGCACTACTTCGGTCGATACTCTGGTTGGAGCGGAAATGCGAAAGGGACTAGCTAGCATGTTCTTTCTCTCAATTATGCTAAAAAACGCATAAATGCAATATACTAAAAAAGCATGATATGTCAATACCCTCCGCAGCATTAGAATCAACACGTATATCACATCTATCCTTTCTACGGGAAGAGACTAGGCATTTCGCTAGGTTTCTCCAACATCATTTGGATTAGAATACAAGAAGATAAGCAAAAGTTAAGGAGTAGCCATGGCGCAAGGACAGGGTGGCGGTCCCGCGCGCGGACCATTCGGGCCAGGAGGACCAGCATTACCCGGCAGCAGCCAAGCATTGCGCCGAGCACTTGGCTATCTACGCAACTACCGTCGTGACACAGCGGGAGCATTGCTCGCCCTTATGCTTGTATCAGGCGCTAATCTAGCCGCGCCGCAGATGATTCGTTGGGCAATTGACCGAGGCATTGCGCAGCGACAACTGAATCAGATTCTCCTAGCGGTAGGTGGTCTCGTAGCAATTGCACTCGTTCGCGGCATTTTTACGTTCTTGCAAGGCTATCTTGCCGAGCGTGCATCACAGGGTGTTGCCTACGATATGCGCAACGCCCTGTTTGCTCAAATCGAGCGGCTAAGCTTTAGCTACTATGACCGTATTCAGACCGGACAACTGCTAACTCGCCTCACTAACGACGTTGAGCAGATTCGCGGCTTTGCAGGAACCGGCGTTATCCAACTGGTAGCCGCGCTGGTTATGCTGGTTGGTAGCACGACGCTGTTGCTACTCATTAACTGGCGTTTGGCACTGGTTGCATTACTGATAATTCCAGCTATTCTGGTGCTGCTAGGGCGCTTTGTCAGGCGTATCGGGCCAATCTTCGGCCAGCTGCAACAAACGCTGGGCCAGCTCAATACCGTTCTGCAAGAAGATTTGTCGGGCGTTCGGACGATTCGCGCGTTCGCACGCGAAGATTATGAGACAGAGCGTTATCGGCAAGTCAATCAAACACTGCTGGACAAAAACACACAGGCCATGCGCGAGTTTTCCAACAACTTCCCGTTTGTGTTTTTGCTTTCCAACCTGGGAACACTTGCTGTTATCTGGTACGGTGGCCTTGAAACGATTGCTGGCCGTCTCACTGTTGGCGAGTTAATCGCCTTTAACTCGTACCTCACCTTTCTGCTCTTTCCGATTCTAACAATTGGCTTTCAAGCCGCAGGTATTTCACGGGCAGGCACATCGGCAGTGCGTGTTTTTGAGATTTTGGATGCGCCGCGTGAAGTGCAAGATGCGCCAAATGCAACAGCGCTGCCACGGATCAAAGGCGAGGTCGAGT
>JASKZZ010000027.1 GCA_030147335.1 Herpetosiphonaceae bacterium
CTGCCGGGATGGCTGTTTGGCATTACCTCCAGCCGGGTGCGAGCCGAATTGCAGCCGAAGCTGATGCGCTACCGCGCGGAGGCGTTCCGGGTCCTGTGGCGCGCCTTTCAGGTCGAAGCCTTGAACACAGCGAGCATGGTCGATCTACGGCACCAGCAAACCGGCAGCAGCCTGGCACAGATTCGGGAACTGGGACTGGCAATTGTGAACATGGCCGAGCAACAGATGGCCCTTGAGCAGCGGGTTGGCGAGCATGATGGCCGCCTTGACCGGGCCGCTACCGTGATCAAAGAAATCGAGCGGCGTCTGACGCGGGTGGAAGAGCGTACGGCTGAGGATACAACAATCAACGAGGCACAGGCCGCCGAAATCGCCAACCGCGTCCGCGCCATTGCCAAGGCCCTCGCGGAGACCGATAAGAGCAAAAATCACTATCAAGGCGTCTTCGGCGAGCTGTATCGTCGCTTCCGGGTGTCAACATACAAACACATTCGTCAGGAACAATACACACTGGTCCTGGCCTTTCTTGAAGAATGGCAGACCAGCCTGCAAGCAACCTGAGCAGCCAACGTATAATCATTGCTTGAGGGGTGCATCATTCAAGGACCAGACACACGCGACTATGTATCTACACAGCTACGCAGCGGTGCGAATTATCTTGACAGCGTCCTGCCACACCATGTTGACAGCAACACGAACACACATAAGCCAGGAAAGGATCATAGATGAGCGAACCCGATATTTTTTTGAACGAGCAACATCTCCGAAGTGCGGATAGCCTCGCGTTTCGCTCAATCGGTCTCGATGCGCTGGACATGGACCGCGTGGCGCGGCACATTCAAGATGCGTTTAAGCGCGGACGCTATCCGGACCAATGGCCCACCGAAACAATGGCCTATCTGATACGGCGCGGCTGCGCGGTTGAGGTCGACGGGGACTACTATCCGACCGTTGCTGGGATTCTTTGCTTTGGACGCAATCCACAAGCATTAATCCCTGACGCTGTTGTTGATATTGCGCACTACCGCGGAACCGTGGTGGGGCGAGAACAACTGATCCATTTTGAGAAGGACGTTTCAGGAACAATTTTTGAACAGCTCCAGCGGATCGAAACCTACCTGTGGCAGAACACGCATCACGGGATGAACACCGACAGTGACAGCTTCCAGCGCAAAGAGTTACACGAGTATCCACGCGTCGTTATCCGTGAGCTCGCCGTCAATGCGCTGAGCCATCGCGACTATCTGCTGACCGACACTTCAATCCGCATTACCCTTTTTCGCGACCGTATCCAGTGGGACTCTCCTGGCGGACTGCCACCGGGGGTCACCGTGCAAAATATCTTAATGCAACAAAAATCGCGCAATCGCAACATTTCACGAGTGCTGTATGAGGCCGGCTACGTCGAAGCGTTTGGACAGGGGCTCGATATTGTTGTCAATGTTCTGCGTGACGAAGGCATGGAAGCAGCACGCTTTGAAGATATCGGCGCCGCGTTTATTGTGACCGTGTTCGGACGTAAGTTCGAAATTGTGCAGGGAAGCCTTTTTGCACATCTGCCGGAAAACCAGCAGCGCATCATGAACTACATGCGCGATCACGACGAGGTGCCTCCGGTTGAACTGATTGAGCGGTTTGCCTCTGAGCGCAGCCGGCGCTCTGTGCAACGCGATTTGGATCAGCTGGTCGAGGCCGGCCTGATTGCCGCAACCGGACAAGGGAAAGCGCGCCGCTACTTCATGATCAACCGTAAAGGGCAGAAAGATTGACGAAGCCGTGCGCACTTGATCGAACTATGCCATGGTTTGGCACAGTTCGTGGGCAACCGCGCCAAATCGTGGCGCAGTTTGGCGCAGTTCGTGGGCAACCGCGCCAAATCGTGGCGCAGTTTGGCGCAGTTGTGGCGCAGTTCGCGCCCAAACTGCGCCACTATCTCCTTTAGTGATTCCAAAGTATGAACTGCGTCAATTAGGGCAACTGCGCCATGTTTGGCATTGTTGGCGCAGTTGCCATGAAAAGTGGCATGGTTCACAGGCAAAATTGGCACCGTTTTCTCTTGTGATTGGCGCAGTTGATCTATATGATCCGACTCAGGAAGTGGTGGGCTGCGTCAAGCACAACTTGTGGAGCAGCTCATATGGAGCATGGGAGTATAGAAGTTAAAGAAGCGTAGGCAATCGCTGGGACTTAAAGCATCGACCTTCGATCCGGTTTGGTTTGGCCGCCAGTGGATCGAAGGTCTTACCGGAACATCACCTTGCCATTGGTGGTGGCTTTAGGTTGTCCCTAGTGATTGCTCTAGTGTAGCACTCTGATGACATTCGTCAAGGGGGTGCGCCGCAAAGGAGCGTCCATGATCACCCGTACTGCTACGGCAGCACCGGAGTATTTCCCGTTGTCTGCGACACCAAATGGGGCAGCACAGCACAGTGCTCGCCGCACCTACGCCTATACGATCGGTGAGGAGCTTGCCCTCAAACGCGAGATCAGTGCTGACGCATATTTATTTTTATACAAAGAGCTGGTTCGTCTGTGTAAAGACCGTACCTACTGCTGGGCCGGTGTCGAGTGGCTAGCACAACGGCTGGAAACAAGCCAGGGAACGGTGAAGCGCTGGCTTACCCAGCTCGTGGGAGCTGGTCTGATCCAGCGAAAAACTCGGCCTGGTGGTGATACTGCCCTGACAACCGTTTGCGCCCTCCGTGTATTTGACCAACAACAGGGCAATGAGGCGTCGCCAGCCCGACAATTCGAGAATACCGTCCGGGCAACGTCGTCGCCAGTCGTACAAACAGAGGTAACACAGCCTGCTAAGGCTCTTTTTTTTGTGCCTCCTGAGCAGATCACCAATGGGTCGAACGATGGATCACATTTGATTCGCCATACCGTTAAAAAGCATGATCCGAATCATGGTTTGGTTGGTTCTGGTTCAGGTACTGTTGAGGCAAAAAATACGATGGAATTAACGATCCAGCTCAAAAACAATCCGGTTGTGCGGCGATTGATCGAAGCTGGTGTTGCTGATCCGGGGGTATTACAAGAACTACACAGGATGCCGTTGGCCGAAATTGATGCTGTGTGCCGGTATGTAGGGGCGCAACCCAATTGCTACAACCCACCGGGACTCGTCGTGTCGCTTGTACGTGCTGGTATTGGTGCAGCCTTACTGCGAAAGGCTTGCGTGTCTGTCGATCGGCAAAGATTAGGTCGGTGCCGTTCGACGCAATACCAATATGCACTCACATCAACCACTCCAAGCTACACATCGAGCGCGTCACGATCAGAAGCGGAAATGGGAGACGGATATACGAATCTTTGGTCCGCTGCTCAGTCAATTCTGGCTGAACGGATCCCACCTTCTGAATTTGCAGCATGGCTCCTAG
>JASKZZ010000033.1 GCA_030147335.1 Herpetosiphonaceae bacterium
TCGTTGGGAGCTCAGTTGGCTCAGGTGTTGCTGTCGGCGCAATCGTTGCGGTTGGCTCTGCCGTTGCAGTGGCTGCCACACTACGCAGCTGTTGCATTGCATTCGCACCGTTAGCCATTGATGTAAATGTGTTGTAGCTAGAACCGGACGAGGGCTGCGGCTGGTTTAAGCGAAGGCTCCAAGCAAGCGCGGCAACCGCTGCCACCGCTGCCAATGCTTGAGCTTGAGTTTGGGTAAGGGTTGGCTGCGCGCTTTGACGCGAAACAAACCCGCCTTCAATAGTATGCTCTGTTATGCCGAACAACGAAGCTAAGCTCCGGCGTTCATCCATCGAAAGTGGCTGTCCCTGATATTCAAATTCGGCCAGTCGCCGTACGGGAACAGCGGTAAGCGCGGCAAGTTCAGAAAATGATAACGCGTATGTACGTCGTAGGGCGTGCAAAGTTGTCATGTGGCTACCCAAAAATGGAGAGGATTACATCGAGTTGAAACGAAGTAGGGGGGTAGGCGATAGGGGAGAATTATTACAGGTTGATGATCGTGAGGGCGACATAACGAGAATATGTCGCCCTCACCGATGAACTAAGAATTAACTGGAACCCACTTAACCGCGTCAAACCACATAATTTCTTCGTCCGAAGCACTTAAGTTCCGCAGTTGAACGTATCCATCGCTGCCAGGGGCAAATGCAAAACGACCAAGTAATATCCACTTGCCGGCGGCCTTTGCTTGATCTTGAGTAATAAACGTGTCGCCGTGAGCATGATGGACAATGTAACGCGCAGCTCTAGCTGCTTTTCGTTCATGGGCACAGGCTGGTACATACGCGTAAACATCATACGTTCCGCCCTTAACAGCAGGTCGCCATAGTGCTTGATGTGTTACCTCATCTTCTCTGACAACTGTAGGAATTGAACGAGCCTGTCCGCCATACGCGCACTCGTTAACGGTAAAACCCCAGTGCGATCCTTCTTGAAGAAAGGCATGATCTGTGTCATTTACCTCAATAGTTGGCTCCGGTGATGGTGTCGGCTCCGCCAACGGGGGCTCCGGTGATGGTGTTGGAGCAGCGAGTGGCGGTGTAGCTGCCTCTGGTGCAGGCGGTACATTTCGGCTGGGACGTTGTGATGGGTTTGTGTTTAGTGGTAGCGCCGTCGCTCCAGGATCTTCGCCGAGCCACAAAAAGGTAACATTGACCGTTGCCTGCGCACCTTTGAGTCCAAGAGCCCAGTATGCCCCATCGGCAATATCAACTGCACTGGGGAACCGTACTCTGCCACGCTCACTTTGACCTCGGTTATGTTTCTCATAGTAAGCGGCGTGGTCCTGCGGCCAGCCCATGGGCAAGTCACGATACCGCTCGCGCTCTTTGTTCCAAAAGTCATCGTTATGATTCCATGGTCCGTTGTCCCACACTGGAACCACAACGCTGCGTCCATTAGCCGTTAAACGGACGAGGTATTCATCACCCCCGCGGCTGGATAGAGCTCGGTCAGAGGGCAGCGAAACAAAAAAGTCGTTAGGCTCAATAACATGACCGTTTGCAGTACGACCACCAATCATGCCTTGTCGCGTCACACGCAGCCGATATGTTGGAGCCAATTCGGTTGTTTTTGCTCGTGCGCGCATGCTGGTTGTGCTGGGAACAAACGTAGCGCGGCTCAGTATCGGCGATTCGGCGCTGTTGCTGAGCAATATCGCGCGGTATTGCACGATGCGCATTCGGTCTTTGAAGCGTACCTTGTCGCCGTTAGCAACATTGGTGTGCCACTCGCTCCAGCGCTGATTTTGACCGAGGGCGCGAACATCAACACGGGCAGCTGTGTTTGTTGGCAAAGTATGCTGAAAACTCACCTGCACCTGATCGAACGTGTTGGGGAATGAGACCGGTGAGGAGTCGTAAAGACCGAAGCGTTGATAGGAACCGTATATTTGAGGCGCCGCGCTTGCAGTACTGGCCAGACGAAGCGTCTGGTCTGCGGCAATCTGTATATCTTGAAGCATCTCGTGAACCGGAGTCTGTGCAGACTGGGCATGTGCCGGTGTCACCATCAGCGGGACTAGCCACATAATGACTAGCAGCAGCGCACCGAGGCGACTGCGGGGGACCCGCATAAACATAAAGTACCTCCTAACTCATGGCAGGAATAAGAGCCGCAACTTGGCGACTTCGGCGGCACTATACCATAATTTCAGCCAATTGTCATAATCCTATTATAGACAACTGGATCGACGTGTGCATATGCATTAGTAGCACGACCAACAGGACGATCGGTGTATTCTGGTTTCTGCCAAAGAAGGGCGGGTTACGCAGTGCTGCTGTAAAAGATTGGTGTAAATGTTTCAAGGAAGCACACAAAGAACGTCGTGGTGGACTAAGATACGAGAATTTATGGTTGAGATGGCATATAATGTGCTACACCAAGCAGCAGTTGACACGAGGAGGTATTTCAATGACGCGACAATCATATGGAGACGTTCAGCTTGATAACAGTGAGATGTTTGCACTGGGAGCTGCCGCAGGCGCGGTTGTGACTGCTGTAATAAATGAATATCTTGAACGTCGCCGACCAAAAACTGCTTGGGAACGGGCACAAGCCCGCAGCGCCGACGCACTGGACGCATTGTCATACAGCGCGAAACAAAGCCGTAAACGGGCGCGCAGTTATGTTGATGATGCAACCGATTATGTGCAAGATGCTTTGGGAGTGCGTCCTAGTGCCTGGAAAAAAACGAAAAAGAGCGTAAAAAAGGCTCGTAAGCAGGCAAGCAAGCAAGCACTTGGCATAAAAGAAGCGACGGTTGCCGCGCTTGGTACAGTTGCTGCCGCTAATGTTGTTGATACTGTGCGTGATTACGCAAGCAGTGCAACCGAGCGTGTTGTTGGCGATCCGTATGCGGTATCTGGTTCGATCCGTGAAACAATTAAGGATAGTGTTGGCAACCTGCGTTTAGGCGGTAACGATAGTGGCTTTACTGAACGTGCGCGTGAAGTAAGCGGATCCGCTGTGGAAACACTCAAGAGCGCTGCTTCAACTACAGCCGACTCAGTCAAGGATTATGCATCAACTGTTCGTGAAACGCTGAAAGATGTTGAAATTGGTGATAAAGCGCGCAATTACAGCACGCTCGTTGCCGGAACAGTCAAGGAATATTCAGCAACGGCCCGCGAAACGATTAAGGATGCAAAAATAGGTGATAAGGCTAAGGATTACAGTGGCTTAATTGCCGACACTGTTAAGGATTATGCGTCCACGGCAAGTGACACGCTTAAGGATGCGAAGATTGCCGAGAAGGCCAAAGACTATAGCGGGCTAATCACCGACACCGTCAAAGAGTACACATCCACAGCAGCAGACACGCTCAAGGATGTAAAATTGGGTGAAAAGGCCAAGGATTATGCGACTCTTGCTGGCGCTACTGTTGCAACGTATTCTGCGGGCGCATCTAGTGTAGCGAAACAAAGCGCATCGAAGTTATCAGAAAGCGCTACTCACCTTGCGGAAGCTACCGGTGGGCAAGTACAAGGTTTACGCAAAGGCGTGCGGAAAAGTGTCAAGCGTACCCAACGTCGAACCCGCTGGGGACTTCGCGCGTTTGTTATTGGCCTTGTTCTGGGCTTATTGGCTGCTCCTCAAAGCGGACAAAACACACGCGATGCACTAACCTCATTTGTTGAGGATTTGCTTGATGTGTTCATGCCGGATAACCAGCAGTCCGGCTCGGCGCGTTTGTAGTTCTGTTTTGCGATCAACATTACGACCGGCCAACATGGCCGGTCGTTCCTATCCTTTTTAACGTCGGCTGCGTGTACGTCGTTGTTGTACAGGCCGGCCAAGCAAGCCGCCAAGAAATGCAAGCGCAAATGAGCATATGCTTGCGCCAATAATTGATACGTTCACCGGATCGCCTTGTAACGGAACTGATACGAGATTGTCGGGGCGGAGAAATAGGCTTTGGATAAGCCAACCACCAACCGCGCCCAGGCAAGCAAGTACATAATTGATAAGACAGCCGGCGAGGGTGAATCCAGCTAGGGCACGACCCACCAGGGCAGTTGCTCCCGCAATTAATAAAAGTACAACAAGAGTTTCAATATTCATCTTATCCACATTGATTTGTTTCAATAATTATAACATCGGCCGTCAATACGTAGAATAAGGCATTGCAATAGGATAAAACCTGCTTGTGGATAGTGCTGGTGTGATCAGCCGATTGTGGACAACTTTGTTGATATGTTGATAAATCTCAAAGCATGCGTTCCATGGCGGTTGATAAGCGCAATATCAACAATACTCAACGAGAATATATATGAGTCATCTGCTTCAGGATATAACCGAGCAGCCAGCGGTGTTGCGGTCGGTGTTGGAAGAATACACACGTCGCACGTCAACGCTGTCGTCGATTGCGCGTGAATGGGCGCTGCGCTCGATGAAATCGCATGTTGTTATTACCGGAATGGGCAGTTCGTTCACCGCAAGTTATCCCGCCGCGACTTATCTCAACAATCGTGGTGTACCAACGTTTTTGGTTGATGCTTCTGAGTTGTTGCACTATCAACTTAACCTTGCGATCAAGGCAGGATTACTGGTTGTTGTATCACAGTCGGGCGAAAGTGCTGAGATTCGACGGCTAATTAGTGTTTTGCCACCAAGTGTTCCAGTAGTGTGCATAACCAATAATCGCGAAAGCCGTCTAGCTCAGCGCGCACAGTGGATGTTGGAGCTAAATGCAGGTGACGAGTGGATGGTTCCCAGCAAAACGCATACGGCAACTCAGTTGACATTGTTGTTGTTTGCAGCGTATCTTGCAGGCGATAACCGAGGCTTGATCATGGCTGACGCGCTGCGTGCGATCGATGCGATTGAACGATTTTTAGGTAATTGGCAGCTGCCTGTGGAGCGAGCGGTTCAGCAAATTAGTCAGACAAATAGCTTGACAATTATCGCGCGTGGCTATGCGCTTGGCGCTGCGATGGCCGGGGCAGTAATCATCGAGGAGACGGCTCGACTTCAAGCCCGAGCAGTTAGCGGGGGTCAGTTTAGGCATACCAGTTTAGAAACGGTCCGCTCTGATTTCCATGCCTGTATGCTGATTGGTACCGACGGTACTCGTAACCTGATGATCGACATGGCATCAGAGCTAGCGGGCTATGGCGGAAATATTGTGTTGGTTGGCCATGATCTGCCGCAGCACAACCGGCATGTTTCGATTGAGCTGCCAAATTCTAGCCCGCAATTTACCTCGCTGGTGCAAATCGTACCATTACAGCTGCTGGCTTATAGCCTGGCGCAAGGACGTGGCCTGGAACCGGGGCGATTTGATCGGTTGAGTAAAGTGATCGAGACTGAGTGAACGCGGCTGATCTTTAAGTATGTTGCGTCGGACGCCTCCGGATCCCGTAGCTGTATAACGTTTCTGGCCAGAAAAGCCATACGAGGCCGAGTAATGGTTGAAACAGCGGGAAGAAGCCATAGTCGATGCCAAAGTGATGCCAGACAGTTCTGCCGATAAGGTCGGGATACACCACGCTTAGCATACCCACGACCAAAACCATAATCATCTCGAAACCAAGCATCCCCACTGACAGATACCAGGTCCAGCGTCGTCGTCGTAAAAAGCCAAGCGCCGCAACGAGGTAACAAAGGGCTGCTACTGCGCTCAGTGATGGTGCAATGTAGTTGGTAACCTCGCCCTTAAAGAAAAGTTGAAAGATTGCACGAACGCCTGTTGAAAGGGCAAGTACTGGATATGAAACACCAAGAATGTATCCAATAGCGCTTAACAAATCATGCTTAAGATTGACAGGCTCAGTATTTTGGACATCAGTATTTGGAATAATATGCTTATCAACATTGCTCATATTGAGTTGCCCTTAGACAAGATATGTGAAATTTGTTGCAACGTATAGTGTAACAAGATTAGGCTTCTTTTGTGGTTTCGGCGTTTTTTTGCAGTAGCAAAGTATGGGCAATGTGGCAAAACAAAGAGCGGACGACATAGGTCGTCCGCTCTTTGTTGGACAAAAATGTGTTCTAAAACGGTTCTGCGTGTGTTTACCCGTGTCTACTTTCGTTTTGCATCAATGCAATCCACGGAGAGGTGCTCAAGAATCTTGGAGATGAGATATGGTCATCATGGAAGGTAGGTTTTTATTCCCTCTACAATGGCCAGCGCGATTTGTTTGCGCCGAGGTGAATCCTCAGATTTCATAGCTGTAGCTTCAGCTTCATTCGTCAGGAACACGCTCTCGGTCAGGGTGGACTCCATCGTTGCGGTCAGCAATGCGCCATTGGCAAACTGGCCAACGAAATCCCCAGTTCCTGGTGTCAAATTTTTCAACGCCGTAACCATATGCTCCGAGAAAGCGAGATCTTTGCGCTTCTTCCCCCAGAATGTGCTGGTGTAGTTTACGTTCGGATCAGTCGAGCCGTTTAGATGGATCATGACGAATAGCCGAGCGCCGACTGCATTGGCGAAATCCCCGCGCTCTGAGTTACCAAGGGTCGTGTCGTCTATCCGCGTCAAGCAGACCGCATAGCCCTTCAACACTAGCTCATCGCGAGCAAAATCCGCGATATCGAGTACAACGTCCTTCTCGTGCAGATCCCGGATGCCATCCCTATCGAAGTCGTATCCAGTACCGCTGTCCGTGCCACCATGTCCTGGATCGAGGGCGATGACAGTCTTCCCTCCAGTATTCCACCCAGAAGTACAGTTTGTGGCAGGATTGATTAACGCTCCACTCCCTGGCTTACCGGCAGCGTACACACTAGGAACGGCGAGCAACGAGAACAGCGTCAACAACAGTACGGCAGATCGACGATGGATGCGGGGAACAGCAATCATGTCAGTCTCCTCTTGAGGCGTGCATATGGTCAGTAGGTTGTGCTGAAAACGGTGGCGGAATTCAGGATAAGTCTTCCGTGCGAGCGTACAGAGTGTGGATATGCTTGGGGCAATGAGTGGATTGCATTATACCATGGTTATGTCATATAAGACGTACGTCGACGAAAGCTTCTACCAATCACACAAGAGCTTCCCCATGACATCTTAATGTAATCAAAGGAACGACACTTTTCTTTACTTTATTTTAATTATT
>JASKZZ010000038.1 GCA_030147335.1 Herpetosiphonaceae bacterium
CCAAACGAGACTGCCGCGCGCGTACTCGACGTTGCGCTGATCCTGCACGCCGATCATGGCTTGAATGCTTCGACGTTTGCCGCGCGTGTGACTGCTTCAACCCTGTCGGATATGTATTCGGCGATCACATCGGCGATTGGCGCGCTCAAGGGTCCGCTCCATGGCGGCGCGAACGAGCAGGTTATGCGGATGCTCCATGAAATCCAAACGCCCGACAAGGTTGGCGGCTGGCTGGATAATGCGTTAGGCCAGAAGAAAAAGATTATGGGCTTTGGCCACCGTGTGTATCGTGCTGACGACCCGCGCGCGCTGATTTTGCGCAAGATCGCCAAGGATGTGGGCGAAGCCAACAATGTGCCCCAGTGGTACAACATGTCGGAGCAGATTGAGCAGCGTATGGGAGAAATCAAGCCCGACCTGCCGATCAACGTCGATTTTTACTCGGCCTCGACCTACCACGCGCTCGGCATTCCTACCGATATGTTCACGCCGATCTTTGCGATCAGCCGTGTTGCAGGTTGGACGGCGCATGTGATCGAGCAGGTTGCAAACAACCGCATTATGCGGCCTGAGTCCTTGTACACCGGCCCGATGGATGTTAAGTACGTGTCTATTGATCAGCGCCACTAACAAACTAGTGCTAAAATAATGATACAGGCAGGTGGGCTACCGCTCACCTGCTTTGTGTTTGGACAAGGAGAAGGATATGATCGATTTTACTTCGGTACGCAGTGGTGAAACGTCGTTTGCCGTCTTGGCCGGTGATCTTACCGTTGCCGATCTGCATGAACTCGTTGATGAAATGGCTGATCTCGTACTCAGCAGTATTACCGGAGCCATGGATGAGGATGTAAACTTTATGCCGCGTGATCCACAGGCGAATCATAACCCCGAAGGTGACGATTCTGAGCAAGGTTGGACATTGGCGCATGTTGTTGCACATACCACGGCGGGTGGCGAAGAAACAACTGCGCAGGCTACATCTTTAGCACGCGGCGTTCCTGTTGAAGGGCGCTCCCGCTTTGAGGTGCCGTGGGAAACGATTCAAACGGTCGAACAGCTGCGTAATCGCATTGAGGAAAGCCGTCGAATGCGTCACGCCTTGTTGAACGCATGGCCCGACCAACCTCATCTTGAGCTAAATCATACACCTGTGCCGCGCTTTGGCCCCCTTAATGCAATCGCCTACGTTCTGCTGGGCTTGTCTCATGAGGAAACGCATCTTAGCCAACTACGCGAGATTATGCGGCAAGCGCAGGCGGCGCGTGGCAGCAGCTAATTTCTGACATCACGTGATCTTTGCATACGTATTTTGTAGCTCAGGTAGTTATGCAAGCTGTGTTTCGTCCACGGGTAGGGGAGCGGCATGCAATCGATGGACCTTGTCGCTCAAATACCTTTTCATATGTTCAAGCTCTGTGATTTTTTGCGTGACTTCCTGAATCTTCTGTTCTATATACACAATCTGTTCATTCACCATTAGTTTCCCCGCGTCCCAAATCTCCATCAGTCCCCGAATTTCCGATAAGCTAAATCCAGCAGCTTGTCCATGTTTGATCATCATGATCCGCTCGACTGCTGTTTCTTGATAATACCGATAGTTGTTTTCTCCTCGCTCAAAAAATCGATCATCGATCAATCCTTCCTTTTCGTAAAACCGAATTGTGTGCGGCGCAACGTTTGTTTGCTGTGCGAGTTCACGAATAAGCATGGTTCCTCCGAAACTGGTGCTTGACATTGAAGTGTACTTCATAGTGTACGCTTTGGAAACGAAACGAACGAGTACAAAGGCAGGCACTCTATGGCACACAATCAACACGAAAATGTTGTACTTATCACTGGAAGCAACTCCGGCATCGGCAACGCTACCGCAAAGTTAGCCGTTGAGGCTGGTTATATCACCTATGGTGGCGCGCGACGTATCGAGAGCTTTCCTGCAATCCAAGCGGTCGGCGCGCACCCTGTTCATCTTGATGTCACCGACGAGAAGTCTATGGTTGAAGCCGTACAGTACATTGAGGCAAAGCACGGCGCTGTAAACATCCTCATTAACAACGCTGGATATGGACAGCTTGGCCCGATTGAAACCGTATCCCACGACCAATGGCTTCGTCAGTATCAGACCAACGTATTTGGATTGGTCCGTATGGCACAGCTAACCATTCCTGCCATGCGCCAACAAAAACGAGGGCGGATCATCAACATCAGCTCGATGGGCGGCGAATTTACGTTTCCACTGGCAGGCGCGTATCACTCGACCAAATATGCCGTCGAATCAATCAACGATGCGCTACGTTTTGAACTCAAGCCATTTGGGATTGATGTTGTTGCGATTCAGCCGGGGCCGGTTGCAACACCGCTGTCGCATTCGGCGGCAAGTTCGCTGAAGGTGGCAGGAGATAGTCCGTATCATAGTGTGGTTGATGCCTTCTCCAAGGTATCCCAACAGTCGACGGGATACCTTGCCCCGGAACGTGTTGCTCGAGTCATTATGCAGGTCGTGCAAGCTCAACATCCACGTCCACGATACAAGATAGGCATGATGGCGTATCTTATGCCGCTAATGCGAATCGTATGCTCGGATCGGATGTGGGATCGGATGATCGCGCGTTTCTACGTGTAGCTATCGTCCAAAACAGCGCTGATCACAAATATAAACTGCTTACGGTTAGTTTTACTCGCCAACTCCAGGGGGCAGGTTGAAATGTGAGATAAGACCTGTACCAAAGACCAGGATCAAAAACTGTTCTGTTGACAACCGGCAGGCCGATCTTCCGCGCAAGGCGGACCAGCAATCCTTTCCCTACAATGTCAACTATCAAGGTACATCACTGCCAAGTTACTCGGCAGCGAGTTACCAAGGGTAGTACGGCACCATCGAATTTTCCAGGGAAGGAACAGCTGTGTTTGCAACGAGCCATCGTACAGCATTAATCACCGGAGCATCGCGCGGCCTTGGTCTAGCCCTTGCGCGTGAGCTGGCTGCGCGTAGCTGGACACTTATCATTACTGGTCGGGACGTAGCTGCTTTGGCGGCGGCACGCGACGAGCTTGCTTCATCAACACAGGTTGTGGCGATTGCCGGCGACGTTACCGACGCCCAACACCGACACGCGCTG
>JASKZZ010000060.1 GCA_030147335.1 Herpetosiphonaceae bacterium
GCACGATCTTGAGGTGCTGCTGTCCATCTTGGATCGTACACAGTCACGAGCCTACGTCCAGCAATTAGCTCGTGTGCAATCCAGTCGAGCCATGTCGGCGTTGAATCGAGTGGTGCCTTTCGATCAAGGGGCGCTGGATAAGCTGCGAACACTGGCGCACTCGTTGTTGGGGCGCGCGCGCTAGCTCATGGCTGAACGTCTCGACATCTTGTTTGTGACCGGCGAGTATCCGCCCTCGATTGGCGGCGTTGGCGATTATACCCGGCAGCTTGGCCGAGCTTTAATTGCGGCTGTGCATTGGGTAACGGTGCTTGGTCGTACCTCATCGGACGTAGAGCACGCGGCGGGTGATCCAACGCTGCTCAGCGTGGGGTCGATGTGGGGGTGGCAAGCCCTGCGACGAACAGCCCGAACCAGTCGCGACCTTGCGCCCGCTGTCATCCATATTCAATATCAGACCGGCGCGTATAACATGCATCCAGCAATTAACTTGCTGCCGGGACGACTGCGTGGTCTGCCGAGACGGCCACGTATCGTTGTAACTGCCCACGATCTACGCCTGCCTTATCTGTTCCCCAAAGCCGATCTTCTGCGTAGCTGGGTGACAACACGGCTATTCAACGACGCCGACGCGCTGATTGTTACTAATGCCGAGGACGAGCAGCGTGTTCGTGGTCACCACACTGCGGATCGCACATTGTATTCGCCACCGCAAGCGGTGAAGGTTCCCGTACATTGCATTCCAATCGGCAGCAATATCGCCCCCCATCTACCAGCTAATTACGACCGTGCCACGTGGCGAGCGCAGCAACATGTTGGGCCGGAGGATGTGCTGATTGGCTATTTTGGGCTGCTGAACCGTACCAAAGGCGTTGCTGAGCTGGTCGAGGCACTTGCGTTGTTGCCACAGCATTTCAAGTTGGTGATCATCGGGGGGGCTGCGGTTTCACCCGAAGATCAACGCTACGCAGCCGAGGTGCAAACACTGATTGCAAGACGGCAGATCCAGGAACGTGTTCATATCACAGGGCCATGTAGCGAGGCCGAAGTTTCGGCACATCTGTTGGCGGCGGATATGTTGGCGCTGCCCTTTCACGACGGCGCGTCGTATCGACGTGGGAGCTTGCTAGCCGCGCTTAGCCATGGTATTCCCACAATTACAACAACACCTGCAACTCTGCTTGATCCACCGCTGATTGATGGCGTTCATGCGATGTGTCTGCCCTCCGCCAAGGTTGGTCTGCTTAATGATGCAATCAAAATTTTGGCAGACGATGCGACACTTCGTGCGCGGCTTGCTTCGGGTGGGCGCAATCTCGCTATGCATTTCGACTGGCCCAATATCGCCGCCCAGCATGAACTGGTGTACCATACCTTGTTGGAGGCACATAACTCTGGCCTCGATAATGGAACGAGACACAAGTCTGAGGCATAAATCCTGAATGTTCGCTCAGGACGAAAACTTGAAAGTGAAAAGATGATCGAACTCCGTCGCGCGTTTTTGAACGCTTGTGGTCTTACAGCATTGGTTCTACTCCTGCTTACAGCGTGTGATATGGGCGCGACTACAGCCGAAGTGTCGCCAACAGCAGCGCCGTCCGTTCCTGCGACAAGCCCTGCCATACCAACCCCTTCGGTTTCACCAACCGTAAGCCCAGCTGTTTCAATCGAACCTGTTGCAACTGTTCCACAGGGTGGCGCGCTACCAATTCGTTTATCCGCCGACATTCCCGAGCTTCGGCCCTGGGATTTGCGCAGCCGGGGCGAGGAGCATGTTGCCGATCTGCTGTATAACGGCTTAACGCGGCTTGATCCTCGCTTGCAGCCGCAGCCCGACCTGGCTGAGAGTTGGACGGTATCGCCGGACGGTGGGCTGATTACTTTTACACTACAGTCGAATATACAATGGCACGACGGCCAACCATTAACCAGCGAGGATGTGGCGTGGACACTCAACACACTGCGGACGATTACATCGACCAACGCATTGTTGTATGACTTACGCTCATACGTCGGTGATGTACAAGCGCCCCTGGAAAACACTGTGGTTATCTCGCTGACAGAGCCATACGCCCCGTTGCTAGCCAATCTTGCCGTTCCAATCTTGCCGCGCCATCTTCTTGCGGACCGTTCACCCGAGCAGCTCGCGGCTCTCAACTTCTGGGATCAGCCAATCGGCACGGGACCATTCAAGCTTGAAGATCGCAAGGCCAACCAGTCGATCTCTTTCACGCGCAACGATGAGTATTTCCGCACAGCACCACATCTGGATGAGGTCGTGCTGGTCATTGCGCCCGATGATGGTGTGGCGGCAGCTGCCCTTCAAAATGATCAACTGCTCGTCGCAGAGTTTCCGGGTGTCACCGAGCCATTTTCAAACACGACTGAGGCTGAAAGCTTTCGCACTGGAGCATATCCTGAGAACGGCTGGTACGGTGTTGTATTCAATACACGACCAGAGCGGCTTTTTGCCGATGGACGCTTGCGTAATGCGTTAGGCAGAGCGGTCAATGTTGATCAGGTGGTGCAGTCCGCGACGGGTGGTGCAGGCCAGCCGATTGTTACAACGTTGTCGCGTGTTTCAGCAGCGTATCCATCAGATTTGGCAGTATTGCCGCCTGATCTTGATGGCGCACGTCAGCTGCTGGACGAAGCAGGCTGGACGCCCGGCGAAGGCGGCGTGCGGCAGAAAGATGGCCGTCCGCTTGCGGCACGGCTGCTTGTGCGCGGTGACGATCCACGACGGGTGACTGCGGCGCAGCAGATTGCTGAGGCGGCAGCAACGATTGGTATGCAGATCGATGTTGTTCCGGCGGATTTCAATAGTGTGATTTTGCCCAAGCTCGCGCCGCCCTACGATTTCGATCTGCTGCTGGGTAGTTGGGTCAACGCGCCAAACTCGGTCAGCTTTCCCACAAGCCGCTTTTATGATCCGGATGACTTTGGGCTGTTTCACTCGTCGCGCATCTGGCGTGGCGAGGGCGATACTCGTGGTGGACTCCGCAATGTCGGCGGCTTCAACAATACCGAGTACGATCAAGCTGCTGAAAATGCGCGACGCGCGTATGACGTAGCGGAGCGACAACAAGCCATTCAGGCAGCACAGACAGTATTAATCCGCGAACGTCCCTACCTTCTGCTGTGGGCAGATCGGATTCCGGTTGTGCTTGATGCCCGTGTTGCTAGCACGGATGGAGAAATAGCACTTGATACGCCCCGCTATCTATGGAACGTCGAGCAGTGGTACATAACGCCATAATGTCCAGGTGTGATGAATGTACCAAAAACGGCGCTTGATGGGTTGCTATGGTTCTAGGGGAAACAAAACGTCCCGCAATCTTGAACTTGCGGGACGTTTGGATGGGTTGTGATGGGGGTCGAATTAGACCCACACGTTGCTCATCTCTTGCAACAGTTCGGTAGCGCGTACCGGCTTGATATTGCGCTCACGTACCATCTGCTCCGATACCAGATCGACAAGAGATCCAGTCGCGCCTACACTCATGGCGATCTGTCGCGCATGTAGGGCCATATGGCCACGCTGAATGCCTTCGGTGGCTAACGCTCGCATTGCGGCGATATTGGAAGCAAGACCGGCGCAGACACATATCTCGGCGAGTTCGCGTGCGGAATGTACATTAAGCAGTTTGAGCGCGGCCTGGGCAGCTGGATGCACTTTCGTTGCGCCGCCGACAATACCAACAGCTAGCGGCATTTCCAGCTCGCCGACAAGATTGCCGTTCTCGTCTCGACGCCAAGTGCTAAGCGACGTGTAGCGACCGCTGCGTGATGCATACGCATGTGCGCCTGCTTCAATCGCTCGCCAGTCTTGGCCGGTGGCGATCAATACAGGATCGATGCCGTTGAGAATACCTTTGTTATGTGTTGTGGCGCGGTATGGATCAACGGCGGCAAACGCATAGGCGTGCAGCATGCCCTGGATCACATCCTCGCCGCTCATGTCGGGCCGTGCTAATGCTGCCGGTGGAATCACAACGGTTGCTTTGGCTAATCGTCGGTCGGTCAGGTTTGACAGGATGCGAAGATAAGCGCGGCCACCGGTCAAACGCTCCAGCACTGGCGCAATCGCCTCTGCCATCGAATTGATTGCGTTCGCGCCCATGGCGTCGAGGCAGTCAACAACGAGATGAACGACCATCATTGGGCCAGTCGGCGAGTCGGCGAAGTAGTGAACTTCAACGTCTTCGGCTCCACCACCCAGTTTGACTAATGCCGTGCTTTGGGCGTTTGCTACCCGCAGCAACTCATCACGATGTTCTAGCACAGCAATACGTGCCACGTCGATGTTTGGCACGTCTACGAGCTGCACTTGTCCAATCATCAATGAGCGTGTGCTCGATGTTTGGAAGCCACCGCCCGCTCGTGCCAGCTTTGCCGCAAACGAAGCACCGGCAACAATTGACGGCTCTTCAACAACCATCGGGATCAGCTTATCGTGACCATTAATTTGAAAATTGGTAGCAACGCCAAGCGGCAGCTCAAATGTGCCGATCACATTTTCGATCATTTTGTCGGCACGCTCCACCGAGAGGATGCCTTTGCCGCCACGCAGCATTGTGAGATCCATCTCGTTCAAGCCATCGAACGACTTGACCTCTTGCAGTCGCTGCTCGGGAGAGAGCTGGTAAAATCCAGCGATGCGCGAGTTTTTCGTGCCCATGTAGTTACACCAGTACCCTTTGTGAAGAAATGCACGTATGTCTATCTACGTGTATTGTACCAGTGGCACCTGCTAACAACCTTATAAAAAGCTGTCAAAAGCTCTCAGAGAGGCGCTTGAACCTCTCTCAGCACACACTATTCGTCACTTTTCTCGAAGACAAGGATTGCTGCTAATGCAACATGCTACTATTCTCGCTAAGTGTTTGATCCTCGCTATATTGCTGTTGGTCGCTTGTGCTCCAAACCAGCCTACGCCACTTCCGCAAGCATCCGCACCACCCAATGCCGTTGTTGCGCTGCCGGCTGTTCTGGATTCATTGCAACAATGGAGTGGACGACAGTTTACGTTGATTACGCCAATACGCGTTACTGAGCAAGACCGAGTGCTCACAACTAACCCGAAGACGACTGACGATGCTGAAGAACTGTTGTCGGGCATCTGGCTCGCACAACCTTTACCAACTGAAGTGCAAGCTGGCTTAGAGGATGGCATCGGTGTTGTTAAGCTGCAAGGAACCCTAAGTCCTCCAGGAGCTTATGGTCGAAACCAACAATTTCCTTATCAATTTACAGC
>JASKZZ010000063.1 GCA_030147335.1 Herpetosiphonaceae bacterium
CTTCATCGTAGTTTTTGATAATGGTTATGAGCGCATTTCGCTCAATCAAGGTGCGGATCTGGTATCCATACATTGTATTTGACGTCGCGTGCTGACGATGATACACGACTGCATTGGGCGCGAATACGACACGATATCCCCATAGCCATAAACGCCAGCCTAGATCGACGTCTTCAAAGTAGGCAAAATAATCTTCGTCAAAGCCGCCAATATCCAGAAAGACATTGCGCTCAATCAGCATCGCGCCGCCACAGGCAAACAGTAGCTCCTGCTCAGCCACTTGCACCGTTTCTGTCGGCAGATGATGAAAAAATTGGTCGCCATGACCATAAAAATTAACACCACCACCGACAAAATCGATCCGTTGGCCATGCCAGTCCAGCATCTTCGCACCGACGCATACCACACCTTGATCCCGCTGCGCTTCAGCTAACGTTACAAGCTCATTGATCCAGTTGGGATCAGCATAAGCATCGTTGTTGATAAAAGCGGCATACTGACCAGCAGCGGCTTGAACGCCCTGATTGACGGCAGGCGCAAAGCCGACATTTTCCGTATTTGCGATAACACGCACCATTGGAAAGCGTTCAGCCATTAGCTCCAACGAGCCGTCCACTGAAGCATTGTCAACAAGAATGAGTTCAAGCAGATGCGCAGGATATGTTTGTTTGAGTAGTGAGCTAAAACATGGTTCTAGGTGTTGCAAGCCGTTATAGTTAACGATGACGATAGAAACAAGAGGCTGCGCCACAATCTATTTCCTTCCGCCAAGCAGCGACAATAATCGCAGCACCCGGCCATTTTGCAGCGCCGTGATTTGCCGTCGCAGCTCCGTATTTTGCCCGTCAAGCCAGTATGAGCGCTCGGAAAGATCGCGAATAGCGTCTGTGTAGCGCTCCGCCTGATCCTGCGCTGTGCTCACTTGTGCATATACTTGCCCGAGCTGCTGATGAAGCTGATTGAGCATTACCTGCTGGTCGGCAATTACTCGCTCAAGCACGCTAATTTGGTGGAGATGCATGTTGATCTGTTGGAGGTATTCATGCACTTCTTGCCGATGTGCGTCCTGGGTCGCGTTGGCATCCTGCTGCGTTTGCCATAGTTGGCGCTGCGTAATCGTCAACAATGTTGGCAGTAGCGCTCCGTTCCAGCCTTCGTTCGCATCCTCCACGTCGGGGAGCACTGTCGGCGCGAGCGCGGCATCAACAGCGTCAACAAGACCAGCCGTTTTTTCGGCCACAATGAGATGACGATACGCCGGGTTACGACGCTCCGTAGCAAAAAAAGATTGGTTGTAGTACGAATCGACCAAATGCTGTGCTGTGGGGCCAGGGTCGATGCGCAGCAGCAGATGCTTGATCAACATCATGCCCAGCCACGCGTGCAAATAGCCTGTTGGATACGATTGTGCCCGAATACCTTCTTGCTGCAAGAACCGCAGCCACTGATCAAGCCTTGGCAGCACATACTCACGATGTTCCTTGAGCTGCTGGTGCTCGGCGCGCAGTTCAACTTTGATGTACTCAAATAGCAGCGTTTCTGCCGCTTCGACCTCGGTCGTGCCAAACGGCGCCAGCAAAATAACGCCATGACGCGCAACACGCAGCAGCTCATGCCAAAACGCAACTCGTCGAGACTGCGGTATATGCTCCAGCGTATCCGCCGAGATAACAAGATCGAAGTGTGCATCGCCAAAATCAAGCGCCGCGCCATCACCGCGCACGTAGCCCGGCAGAGTGCACTCCACCACATCGAGCACGGTTACATCGTCATCCGGTAAAAAGCGCTTAATGGGCAGGGTGGGAGTGCCGTTATCCTCATAAAAACCGCCAACATCAAGGATCGACAAACGCTGCTGACCGAGCGCTTGCCGACACGCGTCAACAGCCTCACGCGTCATATGATAGCGACCAAACTGGTCAAACGGCATTTCGTGCATCGCCGACTCCAAGCCCGGCAGATGCGTCGCTTTGTTTAGCATGTTATTCTCCGGCCAGCTTATGGCATTGTTGCGGTAGCTTGCGCAAGCTCAAAAATGGTCACATCAGCCCGATCATACACGACCGTAAAGGCTGAATGCGAACGCAGCGCGTCAACATCAAAGCGATCTTGCTGTCCAATATGCGCGCCGCTGTAGATGTAGCGGATGTCCTGTTCTCGGAGCAACTGGATCGCTGCGTCGCTCGGCAACGGCTGCTCGCGCAGCGCGAATGTTACTGCATTAATTCGTTGAGCGTAGTCCGGCGTTGTTGCTCGCTCACTTCCATATGTAATCGGCGGCAGCGTTGATTCTCGACCAGTGAGTAGTGGAATCCACCAACCGCCGTCAGTACCGGCAATCAAGGTATTTTCGTACGCTGGAATCGCATTCACCAGAAATTTGGCATCATTCGGCGTTGAGCTACGAATCCACTCCATAGCCAACGTATCTGCTGGTGTGAACAATTGAAACTGGGGATCGATCACGGATTGTTGCCAGTTACTACCCCATACACTAAACGCCACGATCAACGCAGCACCGCCGACTTTACCGCCCATATGCCATTTTCGGTCGATCCAATTCTGGCCCAATCCCATCGTGTACGCTGCAAGTGGCACGGCAGTCAGGTACAGCGCAATAAAAGCAGTCGGCTGGTTGATAACACTGGTTCCTGGTAATCCCAACACAAACGGAACAACACTTAACACAAGCAGCAACGTCCAAACAGCAAACAGCGGCGTTCGCCAATCTCGCCGTGCAAGCGCTACCAGCAGACCAAGAAATGCCAAAACTAGAAGAACACTTTTGAGGTAGAAGGGCGACATTGAGACCAGCATCGCCTCGGGCTTTGATGCCGCTACGATTGTTGACTGCCCAACCGCGCCGTTAAGATTACGACCTAGAAAGCCGGTGAGTGTTGTTGCAAGCCATGGAGCTGC
>JASKZZ010000140.1 GCA_030147335.1 Herpetosiphonaceae bacterium
CATGTAGCGACAAATGCGCCAATCGTGCTTGAAGGCGACGGTATTCTTCCGCAACTGGCGACACAGCGTTTCTTTGCCAACCGTACAGTTGAGCCAGACCAGGTGCGGGCGGTATGTTTGTACGAGGCAGATGAAGACCAGTTGTGGCGTAATGCCGAGGCACGTGGACGAGGCTTTCAACATCAATCATCGGATGTACAGCAGACACAAGTACGAGTGGCGTGGCTGTATGGTCAATGGCTCAAACACAAAGCCGAGCAACGTGGTCTGCCGGTGCTGGCCGCACGCCCATGGGAGAATGTAGCAGATCGTATTATCGCTACGGTTACGACATCCGATGCATGATCCGACCGCTCCAATATCTGGAGCATCTGTTACAACGTCGCAGCGGCTTGCGCTTGTTACACGGCTTGTGTACGAGATCCTGGCTCCATCGCAGCCCGTGAAGCTGGAGCGCGTAGCCGAAGGTGTTTCGACCGAAGTGTATCGCGTTTGGCATGACGGCGACGTGTTGTATCTGCGTATCCTGCCCGAGAAAGATGCTAGCTTTGGGCCGGAGGCGCTTGTTCATCAGTTGTTGCGCGAGCATGGTGTACACGTGCCAGATATTGTGTATGTTGAGCAGCGTCATCCGGTGGTGCAGCGATCAGTGATGGTGACGACGGCAATTCGTGGCGAGGCTGTCGTCTATCACGCGGCTTTTGATCGCCTGCGGGACGTGATCGTTCAGGCAGGACAAGAGCTTGCAGTAATTAATCGTATTCCAGTGGCTGGATTTGGCTGGATTCGACGCGATGAAGGTCAGGCAACTCATCTGGAGGCGGAGTTTCCGATGCAGCGAATATGGCTCAATCATGAGCTTGATGGTGTGCTGGCAAGGTTACATAACGCTGCGATACTTAATACCGATGAGATCAACGCGATTGAGCGGCTTCTTGTTCAGTATGCCGCGTTGTTTGATGACACCCAGGCGTATCTAGCGCACGGCGACTTCGATGTGACGCATATCTATCATCAACACGGTCATTACAGTGGCATTATTGATTTTGGCGAGATCCGGGGCGCACACCAGCTGTATGACATTGGCCACTTCGCGATAGAACATCATGAGCTGCTCCCGTGGCTGCTGGAAGGCTACCGTGATGTTACTTCGCTGCCTGTTGATCATATCGAGCGGATCGAATTGACCAGCTTATGGATTGCACTGCGTCGTCTTGGACGTGCCGCACAAAAGCAGACGGGGAGCGTGTATCTCCCCGATCTCCATGCGGTTCGGCGTGCCGTAAAAACTTTATAGTCGTAAGTTGACGAATTGCGGTTGCTTCACTTTACACGGCTACTGATTTGGACAGGTTTGTCAGCTCGACGCTCATGTTCCATAATCGTTCGGCCGCTGCCATGTCTTGTGCGGCTGCTGTGGGTGTTACTGGCCGCTTATTCGAAAAGTACAATCCGGTGATGCCCTGTGCCTCCGATGCCGATGCAAGATAGATCGGCGTTTCTGCACCTTGCTCGGGCGTACGGGCAAACGGACGCAGTACCCAACCAAAGAGGAGATTGAGTAGCCCACTGTTGTTGCGAGCAAAGCCAGTTGCAACCAGGCCCGGATGCGCCGCATTGGTTGTCACATTTGTTCCCTTCAACCGTCGTGCCAGCTCTTTTGTGAACAGAATGTTGGCGAGCTTCGATCGACCATAGACGCGAAAGCCGCTGTAGCTTTTTTGGGCCTGTAGATCATCGAAGTTGATTGAGGCCATGCGGTGAGCGTCCGACGCTACGTTGACAATGCGTGCGGGCGCGCTGGCTTTGATCGTGTCCAGTAGCAAATTGGTTAGCAAAAAGTAGCTGAGATGATTGAGCGCAAACGTTAGCTCAAGGCCATCCACGCTTTCTCGCCGTTCTTGGTACACCGCGCCCGCATTATTGACCAGTATATGCAGCTGACGGTGCCGCCGCTTAAACTGCTCGGCAAGCTGATGAACCTGCTGCTGCGACGATAAGTCGGCTATCAGCCCTTCAACCGCATTATTGCCTGTCTGCTGCTTGATTTGCTCAACCACTCCACTGGTTTTTGCTTCATCTCGCCCCACGAGCACAACCGTCGCGCCCATGCGTGCTAGCTCACGAGTGGTTACCAATCCAATACCCGAAGTCGCTCCTGTTACCAGGCAAACTTTGCCTTGCAACGTCTTGCTTGTTCCCGTTCCATTATTGTGTGTCATCCCAATCTCCCGCACATAGTATTTCCACTATAAAATGTACCCTAAATCGTGTTGCCGCTGATGCACTAACAAGGGGCAACACAAACCCGCTGATCACCCTCCAATCTGAGGGTAGTCAGCGGGCTTGATGCCTTATTGAAAGTTAGGACGCGCTTGCGTTATCGGTCTCGCTCTGCTCGGTCTCCGTACCACCCTGGAGTGGACCACGTACTTCGTCTTCTTGCGTCTGTGCCGGCTCGGGTTGCGCCAGAATGCCTGCCGTCACACCTGCGGCTACGCCGGCAACAGTAAGCAGCACGAGTGTCTGCGGTACCTTAATGCCAAGGAGTCCGTCAAGCGAGTAGCGGCCAGGTCCTGTAAACGCAAGGGCAGTACCAGCCGCCATATTCATCAAGGGTAGCTCAGCGCCACCACTTGTAACCCAAATCGGCTTGCCGGCGTGGGCTTTGTTCCAGGCCATAATCATTGGACCAAACACACTGATCCCTCCAATGGGACCAAGTAGTCCAAGCGCCATTAGCGCTCCACTGCCGAATTCGCTACCACCGGCCATTATTGCCCATGTGCGGCCAGGCTTCAACCCCAATGACTCAAGCCATCCGGCGGTTCCTTCCAAGCCGTAACCACCGAACATGCCCCACAGTTTCTGTGCGCCATGACCCATCATAAGTCCACCAGTGGTCAGACGTAGGGCTAGTAAGCCAAGATCAGCCGCAGATCCTTTACTTCGCGCCATGCATCCCTCCTTAGAATTTACTAATCTGAAGTATTATACTTATCAATAGTAAGTATAGCAAGTGTACATTCATGGATGCTTCAAGTTCGATGCCGTCAAAGGTTAAAATGAATGATTTCTGGCAGCGGATAACGGTAATAGGATTTATGCTTCAAGTGGTTGGAGAATAACAACCGGTAATTCACGGGACGTTGCATACTGATATTCGGCAAAGCCTGGGAAAAGCGCTACTAGCTTTGGCCAGAGACGAGCGCGTTCTGCGCTAGCTGCAATCTCTGCGCGCATGCTCAATTTGCGACGACCAATCTGCACAATAACAAGTGGATCTACCTGTAGATTGCGTACCCATGCAGGATGGTGTGTCGCGCCGCCAGCCGAGCCGACCACTACCAACCGATCATTATCCATCAAGTAAACCAATGGTCGAGTACGGTGCTTACCGGTACGATGTCCGATCGTGGTTAGCAGTAATACTGGGGCGGAGCTAATCGAACGAAGCAGCTTGCCGCCCGAAAATCGATACATAAACGTATGGAATGCTGTAAATGCGCGTAGTCCAATCTTGAATTGAGATGAGAAATCACGGCCTTTTGGTATTGGTGCATTGTTGGTCACGTTTGTTCCTGCCATGCCTCTGGTTGATCTACCCGTGCTCATCGACATTGTCATGGGACAACATGTACCATACCATGGTTGGTTGTAGGTATGCTTGGTTGACATTCGCAAACATCGGCGCAATGATCTAGCTGTTAATGTAGGCAAAGGAACAGTTGATGAGCGTTGTTGTGTTTGGCAGCATCAATATGGATTTGGTGGTACAGGTACCGCATCTGCCGGCAGCCGGTGAAACACTGCTTGGCTACAGCTTTGTAACTGTTCCCGGCGGCAAGGGTGCGAATCAAGCCGTTGCATGTGCGCGTCTTGGATCGCCAATTCGGATGGTAGGACGCGTCGGGAGCGATGCGTTTGGTGTTGCGCTGCTTGACAGCTTAACATCTGCCGGTGTTGATACAACAGGAATTACTCAAGGCCATGCTGCTTCGGGCGTGGCAGTGATTGCAGTTGATGCCGCTGGTGAAAATAACATTGTTGTCGTGCCTGGAGCAAATAGCACGCTTGATGAGTCGGATTTGCGGCAACTGGATGCGGCGCTTACTGATGCGCGAGTGCTACTGCTTCAGCTCGAAGTCCCACTTCAGCGTGTTGTTGAAGCAGCGCATGTGGCACGACGGCACGGCGCTGTTGTTGTGCTTGATCCAGCTCCAGCTCAGCCATTGCCGGCTGAACTTTATCCACTGGTTGATGTGCTGACGCCCAATCAAAGCGAAGCCGGTGCGCTGGTCGGCATGGATGTGTACGATGAGAACGGTGCTGCGGAAGCAGCGCGACGATTGCTGCGCCAAGGTGTGTCGCGCGTTGTGATCAAGCTAGGGGAGCGCGGCGCTTACTGGGCAGATGGCGAGTCCTCCGGTCACCTTCCTGCGTTTCGTGTCTCTGCCGTTGATACTGTCGCAGCTGGCGATGCTTTCAACGGGGCGCTGGCCGTTGCTCTTGCATCTGGACAGCCGTGGCTGGAAGCGCTACGCTGGGCCGGAGCTGCCGGTGCACTTGCGACAACCAAGCGTGGCGCTCAGGAGGCAATGCCGACACGAGATGAAGTACTTAAATTGCTTGGTTCGTCCTAAGTTGCTCGCTGTTAACCTGTGACCTCACTGA
>JASKZZ010000144.1 GCA_030147335.1 Herpetosiphonaceae bacterium
ACGTGTTGATATCGAGCGCGCAGCGAACAAGGTCGAAGTCACGATCCATACAGCCAAGCCAGGCGTTGTGATCGGCAAGCGCGGCACGAACGTCGATGTGTTGCGCGGCAAGATCGAGAAGCTGAGCGGCAAGAAGATCAAACTCAATATTAGTGAGATCCATCAGCCAGAACTTGACGCTCAACTGGTAGCCGAAAGCATTGGCGAGCAGATCACGAAGCGTGTCTCGTTCAAGCGAGCGATGAAGCAGGCAACGCAGCGCGCGGTACGTCTGGGTGCCGAAGGCATTATGGTTAAATGCTCGGGTCGCCTAGGTGGTGCCGAAATGGCGCGCTACGTGTTCGATCAGCAAGGCCGTATTCCGCGCCACACACTTCGCGCAGATATTGATTACGCCGTGGTACACGCCCATACAACCTATGGTCGTATCGGTATCAAGGTGTGGATCTATAAAGGCGAAGTATTCGTCAAGTCCGATGGCTCGTTGGAGCGTGCAAATGCTCCCAAGCGTCCAGCTCCGGCTCCGGCTGATGATAACCGTGGCCGAGGTCGAGGCCGTGGCGATGGCCGTGGCGGTAATGATGGCGGCGGTGGTGCAGGCCGAGGTCGTGGTCGTGGCCGTGGTCCGCAGCAACAGCAGCAGACAACAACGCCAAGCACCGACGAATAACGAACAAGCAAACAGCTATCAGCAAGTAGGCTAATAGGTGCTGATAGCTGGAGGCTGACAGCTAAGAGCAGAGGATATTGCTATGTTAATGCCAAAGCGGCTTAAGTACCGCAAAGTGCATCGTCAGGTGCAAAAGCGCACCAAGCTTTCCGGGCGCGGCACGACGGTCGCATTCGGTGACTTTGGGCTGATGGCGGTTGAGCAAGCCTGGGTCAATAGTCGTCAAATTGAGGCGGCGCGTCGTGCAATTACGCACTACGTTAAGCGTGGTGGTAAAGTATGGATTCGTATTTTTCCTGACAAGCCGATCACTCAAAAACCTGCCGAAACACGCATGGGTTCCGGTAAGGGTGCGGTCGAATATTACGTTGCGGTTGTTAAGCCTGGACGAATCATGTTCGAGCTTGGCGGCGTTCGGGAAGATATCGCAACGGTAGCGCTTCAGCGCGCAGCCCAAAAGCTGCCGATTAAGTGCAAGATCGTGGCGAAAGAAACGTTTGGGGAGGTTGCTCAGAATGAAGGTGAATGATATTCGCCAACTCGATAGCGGACGGCTCAGTGAGCGGTTGCGTGAGATCGATCAAGAGCTGTTTAACCTCCGTTTTCAACGAGAAACTGGTCGATTGACGAATAGCTCGCGCTTTGGGCAGCTTAAGCAAGAATATGCTCGGATTGCCACGGTGCTGCGCGAACGTGAGTTGGCGACCCAGGAGAGCGGGAGGTAATCATGACGCAGGCAAATACGACTGAGCGGACAGTGATTCGCAAGCAGAAGGTCGGGCGTGTCGTCTCGAACAAGATGGATAAGACCGTTGTGGTCGCGGTGGATTATCTCCGCCCACATCCAATCTATCGCAAGACAGTACGCCAGACCCATAAGTTCTACGCGCACGACGAGAACAACGATTGCCAGATGGGTGACACGGTGCGAATCGAAGAAACCCGTCCGATGAGTAAGTTAAAGCGTTGGCGTGTTGTTGAAGTATTGGGCAGCAAGGATGTGCCGATCACTCCAGCTGTGCCCGAAGATGTTGTGGCGCCACGCGCGTCAGCGGCAGAAGACGAAGATGAGGTGCAGGCGTGATTCTGGCACTAAGTCGCTTAAAGGTGGCCGATAACACGGGCGCTAAGGAAATCATGTGTATCCGTGTGCTCGGCGGCTCGAAGGTCAAGTCCGGCACGGTTGGCGATATCATCATCGCTTCGGTCAAGGATGCTGCTCCTGGCGGTAACGCCAAGAAAGGCGAGGTTGTTCGAGCGGTGATCGTTCGGGTTTCAAAAGAATATGGTCGCACGGATGGATCACATATTCGCTTCGATGACAACGCAGCGGTCTTGATTCGCCAGGATGGCAATCCACGTGGCACCCGAATCTTTGGGCCAGTTGCTCGTGAGCTGCGTGATAAGCAGTTTATGAAAATTGTATCGCTTGCACCTGAGACGTTGTAATGAGTGTATCGGCTATCAGGCATCAGCTATACGGCATGATCAAATGCGTGAAAATTGGTACAATACGCAGTCGGCTGATAGCTCAGAGTTGGTAGCTCCAATAGAGGTTGAACATGCACGTCAAAACTGGTGACGAAGTTCTGGTCATCACCGGCAAAAATAAAGGCTCGCGTGGCAAGGTTACGCGGTCGCTGCCAAGTGAAAACCGGGTCGTCGTCGAAAATGTTAACATGATCAAGAAGCACATGAAGCCACGCGGGCCTCGGCAGCGCGGTGGTATTGTGGAGCGCGAAGCGCCGCTGCATGTGTCGAATGTAATGATTGTTTGCCCCAACTGTGGTAAAGCATCACGGACTGGCCATCGCATTCTGGATGGCGAGGGCAAGATCAGCCGCCGCAAGGTACGATATTGCAAAGCATGCGACGGGAACATTGACCAGACGAAGAATGCGTAGTTGATTAGGTTTGCTGGGTAGGACGCGATTGGGAATGCCAAAATCCGCTTACCGCTTGCAAATGAGGTAAAAATGCCTGCACGATTAAAAGAACGGTATCAGCGCGAAATTATTCCAGCGCTGA
Source organism: Herpetosiphonaceae bacterium (assembly GCA_030147335.1). Taxonomy (GTDB): domain Bacteria; phylum Chloroflexota; class Chloroflexia; order Chloroflexales; family Kallotenuaceae; genus LB3-1. Next base: position 2,699 of record JASKZZ010000144.1, read on the forward strand.
CGAAAGAATTTAACTTTTCCAACCAGATGGAAGTGCCAAAGGTTGAGAAAGTTGTGATCAACATCGGCATGGGCGAGGCGTTGCAGAATGCTAAGTCGATGGATGCCGCGCTGGCTGACCTGACTGCAATTGCGGGTCAAAAGCCGGTTGTTACGCGTGCCCGTAAATCGATCGCGAACTTTAAGCTGCGCGAAGGTCAGCCTATTGGCGCGATGGTAACACTGCGCGGTGAGCGAATGTACGAGTTTCTGGATCGATTGATCTCGATCGCGTTGCCTCGTATCCGTGACTTCCGTGGCGTGAGCCGGCGCTCGTTCGATGGACGCGGAAACTATAGCATTGGTCTGCGCGAGCAGATTGTGTTTCCCGAAGTTGATTATGATCGGGTTGATAAGCTGCGCGGTCTTGAAGTCGCAATTGTGACCACGGCGCGCAACGACAACGAGGGATACGCGCTGCTCAAAAATATGGGCATGCCATTTAGTGACTAACATACACCTGAGCAAGCAACCACAAGGTTGAGCGGCTTGCGTGTGAGGAGGAATTTACTTTGGCTCGTAAAGCATTGATCGTCAAGTCTCAGCAGACTCCCAAGTTCGCCGTTCGGCAGCGAAATCGCTGTAGTCGATGTGGTCGTTCACGTGCGGTTTTCCGGAAGTTCGGCCTTTGCCGCATCTGCTTCCGTGAGATGGCACTGCGTGGGCTTATTCCAGGCGTAACGAAGTCGAGCTGGTAACTATCGCTTTCAATTGTTGAGTTTGTACCTTAGGTTATTCGAGAACTCAAACGATTGAAAACAATATATTTGTAAATGGGGACTTGACCATGAGTTTTAACGATCCAGTTGCCGATATGCTGACTCGTATTCGTAACGCATGCATGCAGCGCCATGCAACCGTTGCGATTCCGAAGTCCAAGCTAAAGCTGGCAATTGCCGAAATCCTTAAGCAAGAAGGCTTTATTAAGGATTTTGCGGTGCAGCCAATCGACGGCAAGGCGTTTGAAAATATTGTTTTGACGCTGAAATATAGTGCTGATCGTGAGCCGGTTATCACTGGCTTGAAGCGTGTAAGCCGGCCTGGCTTGCGAATTTACTCGAAGCATGCTGAAATACCACGCGTGCGCGGTGGTATGGGGTTGGCGATCATGTCAACGCCAAACGGTGTGATGAGTGGCTACGAAGCTTGGCGACAAAATGTTGGTGGCGAAGTGCTCGCCTACGTGTGGTAAAAAGGGTAATTCGTGTCAAATAAGCGGTAATGTAAACAATTGTCGCTGATAATTTGTGAGCGGATACTCAGTTACATTGGGGAAAACGTAGGGATATCGTACAAGTATATCCCTACAAATCACCCAAGGAGATAAGCAAATGTCACGTATTGGCAGAAAGCCGATTACGGTTCCAAGTGGCGTAACGGTAACCGTGGGCGAAGGTAATCTGGTGACGGTCAAAGGGCCGAAGGGCACATTGACGCAGCAGATGCCAAGCGATATCGCTATTCAACAGGATAACGGCACGATTAACATTACGCGTCCGACCGAAGAAAAGCAGCACCGCGCCTTACACGGACTTACCCGTGCGCTGCTCAACAACATGGTCATTGGTACCAGCACTGGTTTCCAAAAGGTGTTGGAAATCAACGGTGTTGGCTATCGTGCCCAGAAAACCGGACGTAACCTCACCATGTCGCTTGGATTTTCGCATCCGGTGATCGTTGAAGCGCCCGACGGCATCGACTTGAATGTTGGTGAGCGAAACACGGTGATTGTTGCCGGCTCCGATAAGCAGCTTGTGGGTGAAGTGGCAGCGAATATTCGTGGCTTGCGTCCACCCGAGCCGTACAAAGGCAAGGGTATCAAGTATTCGGACGAGACGATTCGACGTAAGGCTGGCAAGGCTGGTAAGACCGGCAAGGGCGGCAAGAAGTAAAACAGAACAAACAATAGTGAACGAAGAACAAGCGGTGATGTTGTATCACGTATTCTTTGCTCCTGTTGATTTGTTCTCCTAGAAAAACTCCTCGGCGCAGTGGATATAATCTCTGCTCGATGAGCGAGGAATATAGAATGGCAAAGCTTGATCGGCGCGCTGCACGCGCCAAGCGCCACCGACGCATCCGGGCAAGGGTAAACGGCACTGGCCAGCGTCCGCGGCTTAACGTATTTCGCAGCAACCAGCATATCTATGTGCAGGTGATTGACGACGTGCGCAAACACACACTTGCTGCCGCATCAACATTGGACGCAGGTTTGCGACCACAGTTGAGCGAGAACACCAAGGTCGAAGAGGCGAAGCTAGTCGGTAGGCTGATCGCCGAGCGTGCCCAAGCGATTGGGATTAAGCAGGTTGTGTTTGACCGTGGTGGATACTTGTACCATGGACGAATCAAAGCGCTGGCTGATGCAGCCCGCGAAGCAGGACTAGACTTCTAACGGGTCCAAGGTCATGTGGTGAAGTTCAATCTTGACAAGCCCTGCGGCTTTTTGGTGATCTTCAACCATAGGCTTGCGACCTTTGACCGTTTGTTTCGGAGGAAACGTGGCGAATTCAAATGTACGCGTGAATGCTGAGGACATGGAGCTTGAAGAGCGAGTCGTTCAGATCAACCGTGTGGCCAAGGTGGTCAAGGGTGGTCGAACGTTTAAGCTCAGCACGCTGGTTGTTGTCGGCGATGGTAAGGGTCATGTCGGTGTTGGAATGGGTAAATCAGCCGAAGTGCCGGAAGCGATCCGCAAAGGCGTTGAGGCTGCAAAGAAGAACATGATTACCGTGCCGCTTGACGAGCACACCATTCCGCATGAAATCCGTAGCGAATACAAGACGGCGCAGGTTTTGTTGATTCCAGCAGCACCGGGCACCGGCGTTATTGCAGGTGGCGGCGTGCGTGCTGTGCTTGAAGCGGCAGGCGTGCGCGACGTATTAACAAAGTCGCTCGGCTCGAGCAACAAAGTAAACGTGGTTAAGGCAACCTTTGAAGCGTTGCGGCAACTACGCACGCTGGAGCAGGAAGCGCGGAACCGTGATCTCACCGTTGAAGAATTGCGTCGGCGAATGGGTCGCGGACGACGAAGCGAGTAACATTTACACATTGCTGTGGACGGTCAACACCATGGATCTGCGATGGTGTTGAGACCTGCGGCAGTGCTGGGAGCTACAGATGGCACAACTTAAGATAACCTACACCAAGAGCGTCATTGGCTACAGCAAGGACCAAAAAGCGACCGTAAAGTCGTTGGGCTTGCGTAAGCTACACCAGAGTGTGCTGCACAACGACACTCCCGTTATTCGGGGCATGGCGTTCAAGGTGCGGCATCTGGTAACGGTTGAAGAAGTCAACGATGATGTGGCGAAAACGCGAACAACCAGCGTTTACGAAACGCCTGTTGCGACAAGCAGCCGATCATCAGGAAGCGAGCAGTAATATATGAAGTTGACAGATTTGCGTCCCGCTGAGGGTTCAAACTATAAAAGTAAGCGCGTTGGCCGTGGACATGGTTCCGGCAAGGGCAAAACGTCAGGCCGTGGTTCTGGCGGTCAGAAACAGCGCGAAGGACGAGTTGGTCACCGCGCGTTTGAAGGTGGTCAGAACGAAATTACGCGTGGTATGCCATTCAAGCGTGGCGTTGGCTTTTTCAACCGCTACCGTATTGAGTACAAAGTTTTCAACATCGGTGATCTTGCCGAGTCACAGCATGATGAGATTACTCCAGAAATATTGGTTGGCGCGCGGCTAGTTAAAAACTTGAAGAAGCCAATCAAAATCCTGGGTGACGGTGAAGTGACGCGTCCGATGACCATTACGGCTCATCGCTTCTCGGCAAGCGCACGACAAAAGATTGAAGCAGCGGGTGGTACCGTTAAGGAGCTTGGCGCGCCAGTGATTAAGCGCCTACCACGACGCGGCAGATTTTAAGCGAGCTAGCAGTTATCAGTCGTCAGTTTTCATGTAAGTCGTGGATCTTAACCACCTTTGACATGTGCTGACGGCTGGTCGCTGACGGCTTTTTTGTGTTACACTACGATTTACCACTTGGAGGGCATAGTCCCTCCTTCTTGCTATAAGACGAACACGCGACCTTCAGGAGTTATCTCACCATGTTACAAGCCGTCCAGAAGGCATGGCAGATCGCAGATCTGCGGGCCAAGATTTTATTCACGCTGGGGATGCTTGCAATCTACCGCGTGATTGCGCATGTGCCAGTGCCTTATACCGATCCAACGGTGATGGAGCAACTGCTTCAAAACAACGCGTTGTTAGGTATTCTGAACTTGTTTTCGGGTGGCGCATTGCAAAACTTCTCGGTCGCCGCGATGGGCGTGTATCCGTACATCACGGCGTCGATCATTGTGCAGCTGTTGGTGCCGTTGATCCCCGCGTTAGAAGAACGCAGCAAGGAAGGCGAGGCTGGCCGTAACTATATTCAACGGCTCAGTGCGTATATCACAGTGCCGCTGGCAATGCTGCAAGCCTATGGTCAAACATTAACCATCGCTCGTGGTTCTCAGGGCGCGTTGTTTGGTCCAGACTTTAACTTCAGTATCACCAGTAACTTTCTACCGACCTTCACGATTGTGATGACGATGACCGCCGGTACCATGATTTTGGTGTGGATGGCCGAGTTGATTGACGAGCGTGGCGTAGGTAATGGTATTTCGATCCTTATCTTCGGCGGCATCGTGGCCAACTTAGGCGGATATCTTTACCAATTTATCCAAGGCGGCGCGGTTGCCAATAATCTTTTTGGCATTGCTGCGTTTCTGGTGATTACACTGCTGACGATTTTTGTGATCGTGATTGTTCAGGAAGGTGTTCGCCGCATTCCGGTCGAGTATCAGCGCCGGGTACGTGGTAACAAGGTATATGGTGGTCAACGTACCCATATACCACTTAAGGTGAACATGGCAGGCATGATTCCGCTGATTTTTGCGCAGTCATTGCTGTTGTTCCCTGGCACAATCGCCTCGTATTTCTGTGATTTGGCTAATCCTACAGGTGGTGGAATAGGAAATCGGATAGCATGTGGTTTGGTAAATAACCTTAGCCCACAAGCAGCCAGTGGTAGTCTGATTTACTCCGTATTACTGTTCTTCATGGTTGTCGGCTTTACCTATTTCTACACTGTGGTCTTATTTGCTCAGCAAAACTTGCCCGAATCGCTCAAAAACAACGGTGGCTTCATTCCTGGTATTCGGCCTGGTAAGGCGACAGAAGCGTATCTTGGTCGCGTACTCAATCGTATAACTCTTGCAGGCGCGATTTTCCTTGGCGTCGTGGCCGTTCTGCCATATCTCACAGCTGGTCTTACTGGTGTAGCCAATGTTGGCGTCAGTTCGACTGCATTGCTGATTGTTGTCGGCGTTGCCGTTGATACGATGCGTCAGCTTGAATCGCAGCTGATGATGCGTAACTACGAAGGCTATCTCAGTCAATAAGATGACATCCAGTCGCGGCGGCATTTGATGTCGCCGCGCGCTCAGTGTGGAGCAATGGAGACGCAACAATGAATGTTATACTGGTTGGACCACCAGGCGCTGGTAAGGGTACACAGGCAGCCGTACTGGAAGAAAAGACGGAGCTGAAGCACATTGCTAGCGGTGAGCTGTTTAGGCAGCATCTACGTGATGAAACCGAGCTAGGTTTAGCTGCGCGCAAATATATTGATAATGGTGATTTGGTGCCGAACGATGTCGTGATCGGCATGATTTTAGAGCGCGTGTTTCAGCCGGACTGTGAAAAAGGCGTGATTTTTGATGGCTTTCCTCGCACGAAGGAACAGGCCGACGCGCTAGCGCAATCGCTGGAAGAGCATGATCAGACGATTGATGCGGTTGTTTTCTTAAGTGCGCCCCGAGATGTTTTGTTGAAACGCATTGTTGGTCGTCAAACATGTCGTAACTGTCAAACTCCTTACAATATTTATTACTCGCCTCCGCGTGAAGAAGGCATTTGTGATCTGTGTGGCGGAGATTTGTACACCCGCTCCGATGATAATATGGAAACCGCGCGCCATCGGCTTGATGTTTACCTACAGCAAACAGCGCCGCTGATCGAGCATTATCGAGTGCTTGGTTTGTTGCACGAGGTTAATGGACTGGGTGATATTCATGAGGTCACAATGCGTCTTGTTCATGAGCTTGGAATTAAAAACGGCAATAATCATCAACAATAGTCGATGCCGATTATTCTGAAATCAAATACAGAGCTGGTCAAGATGCGGCGAGCCGGAAGGCTCGTCGCTGAGTGTCATGCGTTGGTGCGTGAAGCTATCAAGCCCGGAGCAACGACCAAACAGCTCGATACCATCGTTTTTAATCATTTGCAGCGCTACGGTGGCAAATCGCCTTTTCTTGGTTACCAGCCGCCAGGTATGACAGCATTTCCGGGTTCAATTTGCGCGTCGGTGAATGAAGTCGTGGTACATGGTTTTCCAGGACTGCAGCCACTTCAGGAAGGCGATATCATCAGCGTAGATATTGGGGCTGTGCTGGATGGCTATGTTGGCGACTCAGCATGGACGTATCCAGTAGGGCGTATCAGTACTGAAGCGCAGAAGTTGCTGCAGGTGGCCGAGCAGTGCTTGTGGAGTGCACTGGCAGAAGCACAGGCAGATCAGCGGCTAGGTGATATCGGCGCTGCTGTTCAAGGCTACGCTGAAAAGAACGGCTATAATGTTGTACGGGAATTTGGCGGTCATGGTGTTGGACGGGAGATGCACGAAGATCCGCATGTTCCAAACTATGGAGAGCCGGGAACTGGCGTTCGGTTGCGTCCAGGTATGACACTGGCGATCGAGCCGATGGTAGTCCAAGGCAGCTATGAAGTAGTTGAGCTTGAGGATGGTTGGACAATTGTCACAATTGATGGTAAACTATCAGCGCATTTTGAGCATACCATAGCAATAACACGAGATGGTGTGCCAGAAATATTGACGCAATGGGTGGGGTAACAATTTAGGGTTTATGCCGCAGACGAAAAATACGAAGAAAGATGTGCTTGAAGTTGAGGGCACGGTGATCGAGCCCTTACCTAATGCTATGTTTCGGGTGCTACTCGATAATATTGAGCAACCGATTCTGGCAAGTATTTCTGGCAAAATGCGGATGAATTATATCCGTATCTCTAAGGGCGACCGTGTCATTGTTGAGCTGTCGCTGTATGATCCAAGTCGCGGACGTATAACGTACCGCTATCGGTAGCGCTCAAGACAAAGAGACAAGGCTCGTCGCTCCTAACCGGGAACGGAAGGGGCGGGGAGCTTGTGTGTGTTTGTGAGGAGGTTGTGATATGCAAGTTCGCGCATCTGTTAAGCGACGTTGCGAGCACTGCAAGGTGATCAAGCGCCGAGGTATTGTGCATATTATTTGCAGCAAGAACCCGAAGCACAAGCAGAAGCAAGGCTAGAATGGAGCTATCAGTCAACAGCGGCCGGGGAACTGGGAGTTGAAAGCTGATTGCCGAAAGCTAATCTGGAGGACACATGGCCCGTATTAGTGGGGTTGACATTCCCCGCAACAAAACGATCGAAATTGCATTGACGTACATCTTCGGCATTGGGTTGACGAGCAGTAAGAGCATTCTGAGCCGCGTCAACATTGTCGGTGGAACACGCGTTCGCGATTTGACCGAAGAACAAGTTAATCGCATTCGCACGGTAGTGGACACAGAGTTCAAGACCGAAGGCGATCTCCGGCGCGAAGTCCAACTTAATATCAAGCGATTGATGGACATTGGTTGCTACCGGGGCCTGCGTCATCGACGTGGCTTGCCATCACGTGGCCAGCGCACCAAGACGAATGCGCGGACACGGCGTGGTAAGAAGGGCTCGGCGATCGGTATTAAGAAGAAGGCGACGAAGAAGTAAGCAAGTTCGCAGTTCTCAATTCTCAAGCCACAAGTGGAGCACCCTGGCACGACAAAGAACAGAGAACAAGGAACAGACGGGCTTGTACAGAAACGGTGTTTCGTCCAGTTTGTTCTTTGGTCTCAAACGGGTAGCAAAGAGATTTGTGAGTTGTGAATTGCGGGTTGCCCGATTTGGGCTTAGGGAGCAGAAATGGCAAAGCAGCAACCAACCGCAGGCACGGCACGGCGGCCACAGCGAGGACGCCGACGCGAACGAAAAAACGTACCGCGTGGCCAGGCATATATCCAGGCAACGTTTAACAACATTATTGTTACGGTTACTGATCCGCAGGGTAATGTTGTATCGTGGTCGAGCGCGGGAATGCATGGATTTCGTGGTTCACGCAAGAGCACGCCATACGCAGCTCAAGTGACCGCCGAGAACGCAGCCCGTAAGGCGATGGATAACGGAATGCGCCAGGTCGAAGTGTTTGTGAAGGGACCAGGATCAGGCCGCGAGTCGGCGATTCGTTCCTTACAATCAGCCGGCTTGACGGTACTGGCAATTACCGATGTTACGCCGATCCCACACAATGGTTGTCGTCCACCAAAACGACGCCGCGTCTAATTAATAAAATTAGCAGGTTTAGCTAATTCAAGTCAGCGCGTGCAGGATGAAGCACCGAGTGGTGTGTAAACTGCCCTGTAGCAGCTACAGAGGAAAGCAAAGAACATGGCACGATATAGAGGTCCCGTATGCAAGCTTTGCCGTCGGGAAGGCGTTAAGTTGATGTTGAAGGGCGAACGATGCTTGTCGCCCAAGTGTGCAATCGAGCGACGAAACTTCCCGCCAGGACAGCACGGACAGGGTTTCCGCCGCCGTCAGTTGTCGGATTATGGTGTACGACAGCGCGAGAAGCAAAAGGTGCGCCGTATTTATGGTGTGCTGGAGAAGCAGTTCCGCCGCTACTATGGTATTGCAAGCCGCACCAAGGGCCAAACAGGTGCAACCCTGCTGCAACTGATGGAGCGCCGGCTCGACAATGTTGTGTACCGCATGGGCATTGCAGACTCGCGCAAACAAGCTCGTCAGCTTGTTCGCCACGGTCACTTCACGGTTAACACTCGCAAGACCAATGTCCCCTCGTTTGTGGTCAAGACAGGCGATGAAATCGGGCTTCGTGAAGGCAGCCGCGCCCGTACTTATTTCAAGGATCTGGATGCTAGTGGCATCTTGCGCAAGAAGTCGGTGCCTGAGTGGTTGTCGGTTGATCCCGGCGCAATGACTGCTCGCGTTCTGCGCTTGCCTGATCGTGGTGAACTTGATTTGTCGATCAACGACCAGTTGATTGTTGAGTTCTACAGCCGCTAATAATTAGTCGAAGGTCAGATGTTGGAGGTCAGCGCTGGGTCACGAGTGATGGGCGACCGATCAATAACCAATGATCTTCGACTTCCGCATAGGTTGATGGAGGAAGGCAAATGCTGGATCTAGCGTTGCCAAAGATTGAAGCAGAGCGCGCGGCTGAAAATTACGCACGGTTTCGGATCGAGCCGCTTGAGCCGGGGTATGGTCATACTGTTGGTAATGCATTGCGCCGCGTACTGTTATCGTCAATCCCAGGCTCAGCGATCACCAAAATTAAGATAGATGGTGTATATCACGAGTTCAGCACGCTCACAGGTGTACGTGAGGATGTGACCGAACTGGTGCTCAACATTAAAGGCGTGCGTTTGCGGTCGTATGCTGAGCGACCAGTAAAAATCCATCTGTCGAAGTATGGCCGCGGCCTTGTACGAGCCAGCGATATTGAAGCGCCGAGTAATGTAGAGGTAGTTAATCCCGATCATTACATTGCTACTCTGGATGATGACAATGCGCGGCTGGACATTGAGTTAACGGTTGAGCGTCATCGAGGTTATCTGCCGGTAGAAAATCGTGATCCGGTGCCGATTGGTGAGATTCCGGTCGATGCTATCTTCACGCCTATTCCACGCGTCAATTACGTAGTTGAAAATACTCGTATTGGTGGCGTGACCGATTATGATCGCTTAATTCTTGAGATCTGGACGGACGGCACGATCAAGCCAGGTGATGCATTGAGTCATGCTGCCCAGGTGCTGGGTCAGTATAGTCAGACAATCGCGAACTTTAGCCGACCGGAGCAACCAGCAGAAATTGCGGCGGCTGGAAACGGCATGGAAGGCATTACGCCTGAAGTGTACGACACGCCGATCGAAGAGCTTGAGCTAACGACCCGAACCTACAACTGCCTTAAGCGTGCTGATATTACCAAGATCGGGCAGTTGCTGCAGATGGACGAGAAAGATTTGCTGTCGGTTCGCAACCTTGGCTCTAAATCGATCGACGAGATCAAAGAAAAGCTGGTTGAGCATAATTATTTGCCTGGTGGCGCTGCAACTGCGGTACCCGAGGCTGGATAGCATATAGTTCCGAGTTTCGGGTTTTTGGTTATGGGCTGATAGGCTCGGAGCTTGGAACGTGAAACTATTTTTGAAGAGGAGGCCATCCGATGCGTCATCGCGTCGCTGGTAAAAAGCTTAATCGTCATGCCAAGGATCGCAAGCATCTGTATCGAGCATTGATGATCGCGATTCTTGAGCATCGTAAAATTACGACGACGCTCGCCAAAGCGCAGGCTATTCGTCCCGAAATCGAGAAATTGATCTCGATGGCACGCAAGGTTCCGACCGTCCAGCAGATCGAGTCAGCAACAGAGGCCGACCGTGATGTGCTGCGCCATCGCCGTGCTGAAGTGTTCCGCCGTGGGCTGATGGAGTTGGGCAGCAACAAGAAGGCGGTACATCGTCTGCTTGAGGTAGCGCCAGATTACAAAGAACGACCTGGTGGGTACGTCCGCATCACCAAGATCGGTATGCGCAAGGGCGATGCCGCCGAGATGTCGGTGCTGGAGCTTGTGTAGCCGGATGGGCAACTAGCAATGTGTGGTGACCTTCTTTGGTTCACTCGTAGTTGCTAGTTGCTGCTTGTATGCGGAACATAGCGCTAGAGCTTGAGTACGACGGAACGGCACTGGTCGGCTCACAATTTCAGACGAACGGGCGAACTGTTCAAGGTGAGCTTGAAGGTGCCTGGCAGCGTTTCACTGGCGAAGCGTTACGCTGGAACTTTGCTGGGCGTACAGATGCTGGTGTACATGCACGGGGCCAAGTTGCAAATGTTCGAACGGCGACGCGGCATTCGACGGAAACCATACAACGCGCGCTCAATGCTTTGTTACCTGACGACATTGCTGTACGACGAGTGTGGGAAGTGCCCTATGATTTCCACGCGCGCTACAGTGCGCTACGGCGCGATTACCAATACCTGTTGCTCTTGGACCGGATACGTCCGGCATTGTTAAGGCATCGGGTGGTGCATATCGACATTGCGCTTGATGTAATGGCGATGGCACGCGCAGTGCAGGTGCTCAAAGGCGTACATGATTTTGCTGCATTTGGCAGTACGCCCGATGGACCAACTGTTCGGGAGTGTTTAGGGGCCGAGTGCTACGAGAAAGAAGAAAACGGGCTGCGGCTCGTGGCTATTGATTTAGCGGCGACGGGCTTTCTGAGACATATGGTACGCACGGTCGTCGGGACATTGCTGCTGGTGGGCCAGGGTAAATTACCGGTTGACGCAATGCAACGTATTTTGGAAAGTCGTGATCGGACGCGGGCCGGGCCGACAGCACCGGCACATGGGTTGTATTTGATGTCGGTGACGTACTCCGCAATGATGGGGTAAACGGCCGGCGGCCCTTTATATGTTGGGCTATGGGAGACTATATATGGCAACGAAAGCGCAAACTTATCGTACCTGGAGTCCAAAAGCATCAGAGATCGAGCGTGCTTGGCAACTCGTTGACGCTGATGGTCAAATTCTGGGACGTCTTGCGACGCAAGTAGCGACGCTGCTGCGAGGCAAGCATAAACCAACCTACACTCCACACGTCGACAACGGCGATTTTGTGGTGGTGGTGAACGCAGAAAAGATTCAAGTGACCGGTAATAAACCGGAGCAGAAAATCTACTACCGGCACACCGGATATCCGGGAGGATTGAAGGCAGAACCGTACCGCTTGCTGATCCAGCGTCATCCGCAGCGCATCTTGAAGTTCGCTGTTAAGGGTATGCTGCCCAAGAGCCGGCTTGGTCGCCAGCTGATCAAGAAGTTACATGTGTACGTAGGCCCACGACACCCTCATGCTGCACAGCAGCCTAAGCCTTTTGTTATTAAGAACATTAAGAACGCGAAGTACGGGAGCTGAGCATGGCTGAGCAGAAACGCTATTATCAGGGTACAGGCCGTCGCAAGACTGCAGTCGCACGTGTGCGGCTATTTCCGGGAACGGGCGAGTTTGTGGTAAATGGTCGTTCAGCCCAGGAGTTTTTTGGCGCTCGGGAGCTGCTGCATCACACCATTCAAAGTCCGCTCGTGCTCACCGACATGGTGAACGCTTTCAATGTGCTGGTTAAGGTGCGTGGTGGCGGTGACAGCGGACAGGCTCAAGCGGTTCGTCACGGTATCGCGCGTGCGCTGTTGGACTCCGATGAGACACTACGACCAGTGCTGAAAAAGGCTGGCTTTTTGACGCGCGACCCGCGTATGAAGGAGCGAAAAAAGCCTGGCCTGCGCCGCGCTCGTAAGGCTCCAACCTACACCAAGCGCTAATCTTTTAGTGTACTTAATCGAACGGCAAAAGCTTCCTCGTTTATCGAGGAAGCTTTTTTTGATTGGTGTAGACAGTGGTGTGGTATTCTGTTTCGATAAGGAATTTGGGTGCCACAGTGATCATTAATACTATCATAGCTTTAAGAACAACCCGACATACTGGAGCCTGTTTTGTTAGGACGAGATTTTGTAGGAAAGGGAGGATATTCTATGCTTGATCCAGAGTTGGCGCTGCAACTTAAGGAGGCAGGCCTTGAGTGGCAACCAAAGAAGCGAGACAATTTTATGGTGCCGGGCGGCGAACTAAACAACGAAATCTTTACAATTAACGATCAGACTATTTTGGTCGAAACAATAAAGGGTCAAATAACAGTGACGTTTCACGGCAGCGCGGAGTGGGCGCTAGATGATGTGCTGCTGGCAGATGTTGTGTGGATGCCGTCGGAAACGCAACTTCGTGAGGCGATTCAACTGCGGCTGGGTGGTGATACGGGATCGGTTATGCTGCACTGGAGCGCGGAAGGGTACCGCTGCGCATTAATGTATCGCGAGCAAGAGCATGTTTTTCAAACAGCAACCGCTGAAACTGCTTATGCTCAAGCACTACTTTTTCTCCTGAAGCGGGACCAGCATCTTCAAGGTGGTCGTTGGGTTAATGCTGCATAAGCAATTCATAGTAGGACATTTCGTGGTATGCAAATTTATGCCGCGTTTGTTGATCTGTAAAATAAAGCAACATTGACCATTTCCACATCCTTACGCGCATAATACAAGAACTTCTTTTTCCGTCATGCCCTTACAAATGGTTTACAGTAGTGTGCGCTTTGTCGATAGATGTCTGCTACTAAAGAGTTTAATATAACGGGTTCAAGGTGAACGACGTGATATTTTCGTCAGGATTTGCACTTCTGGCTAGTCTTGTTCTGCTGTGTGCAATGGGTGTTCTTGGTATGGTTGTTCTACGACGGACAGCGTCGTTTCTGAATACATTGGAACTGGTAGCGTACGGAGTTCCACTTGGCGTTGTTTGCGCATCGTTGCTGCTGCTAGCGATAGCCTGGTTCACAGGCTTACATTCATTGCTGGTCATTCTTGTGGGAGTAGCATGCATTGTAGGAACGCTCTTGCTGTGGCCATCAGACTGGCGCCTTGCTTCTGTACGCGCAATAATGCCGCGACTACAACCCACAAATAACTTCGTTGCACAAAGAACACGCTGGCTTCCGGATAACTTCGCGTGGATTCCGGCGCTGGTAATTGGCGCGTTTACACTGCGCTGGATCGTGCTGTGGTCTGGTGCGCTTACAATAAATGATGATGGATTATGGGCGGGACATACCTATATTTGGGGTGACTGGTCGTTACATATGGGTGATACGGCAGCATTCGGCTATGGTGATAACTTCCCCCCAACATATCCGCGATTAGCAAACGCACCTCATAATTATCATTATCTTGTTTCCCTAACTGCTGCCGCTCTTGTACAGCTTGGTCTTGACATGACGGTAGCCCTTCCGATGCAAAGTTTTCTTTTCTCCGTTCTAATTCTGCTTGGTGTATATGCTTTCGCTCGTCGATTGACGCAAGATAAAACAATAGCAGCATTAACTCTGGCACTATTTTTTCTTGGAGGTAGCCTCGGGTGGATGCTGACTATCGGCGAGATGAATACCAATCGTAGCATTATGGGAACGTTGTTCGACAGGCCTTGGGATGCGAGCCGCCAAGAGATGGCCAACTTTCGCTGGCCAAATGTGTACTTCTCGCTCATTTTGCCACAGCGAGGTTATCTTTACGGATTACCGCTTGGTTTGCTTGTTGTAACACTATTATACGAAGCCATACAAACTCATAAACGATATTTATTCATTATTGCCGGATGTGTTGCTGGTTTACTTCCATTTGCACATCTCAGTACCCTGCTAGCATTAGCACTTGTAACGCCGTTCTTGTTCCTACTTTTTCCTTCTCGACAATGGTTGTTATTTTTTACAGTATGGATTGTTCTTGCAGTGCCGCAGCTGTATTTGCAACAAGCTGGTGGTTCAGGGGCCGCAGGAGCTGCACGCGTTCAACTAGGTTGGGTTGCTAGCTCCGACAATTGGTTGTGGTTCTGGCTTAAGAACCTTGGCTGGTTTCTGCCGTTGCTAGCTCTCGCAATTGCGATGCGCACGCTCGTATCTGTGCTAGCCTACCGGTTTTTGCTCGCCTTCATGCCTATTTTCGTGATTGCAAACGTCGTTGTATTTCAGCCATGGGATTGGGACAATACAAAGATTTTTGTGTATTGGTTCCTGGCTACGTGTGTGTTGGTGTCGTCACTGCTCGTTCGAACGTGGCGCACTCAATCATCACCTGTTTCACGAACACTGCTGATAAGTGTTGTTCTCAGTATGACGTTATCAGGTGTGCTTGTTAACCTTAGCCAGTTGCTGGGTAAGGATCGCCACCAAATGTTTTCAGCCGAGGAGTTGCAAGTTGCGGAAGAAGTCCGCCGTTACACATCGCCACACGCGTTATTTGTAGTTGGACTGCAACCCAACCATCCAGTACCCGTCCTAGCCGGTCGGCATGTCGTAATAAGTTATCCGGGCTGGTTATGGAGCGGTGGCTTTGATGCAGCTCAGGAAGAACGCGATGTGCGTTCCATATATAAGTTTGAACCAGGTGCCGAATTGCTACTTGCGCAGTATGGCGTCGATTATGTTGTGATTGGTCCGAATGAACGTAATGAGCTAGCCGCAAATCTTGAAGCGTTTCGCCAGGGTTATCAACGCGTTATTGCAACGCCTAACTACGAAGTGTTTGCCGTATCCCCGCAATAATTGCTTTTTTTTGATCCGGTGTAGGGGCAATGCCCATGCAAGTGCTGCATAACACACAATCATGACTTGCGGTTGAGTAGAGTTGAAAACAGTATTATCTGATTTACGGCCTTCGCCGGGTTGAATAAAATAATGGTTGTATGTCGTCTTTATCAGCCGCATAGTGTTATGCACTATCTGCTCACGGTTAAGTAGAGTTGCTTGTATTTTGTGAGTTCGCCAGGTAGCATACCGCTAGTGGACAAGGGATGGTTGATGAGCATACGGTTCTTTAGTTGTGAAGGCGACATGACATAATGGAACAAACGGTGGACCGGGTAGTACCGGCGCTGAGGATGCGGAGAGACTGGTGGTTGATTGGTCTAGTCGTAGCGGTGAAGTTGTTCCTAGCGCTTCTTGGTGGACTTGCAGTTCAAAATTTTAAGGGAACAAGGCTGTCAACTGCACGTAACTGGCTCGAAATATGGAATTTATGGGACGCTCCGCACTACCTGGATATCGCGGCCTACGGCTATCAAAACACGGGTCAGCTGCGCTTATGGTTAGTGTTCTACCCGCTCTTTCCATGGTTGACCCGTTTGTTCGGCTGGCCGTTCGATGATTATCTCGTTGGCGCGTTTTTGGTATCAACCATTGCGTCCCTAGTGCTGGCACTGCTGTTTTACCGGCTGGTACGTCTTGATGAGCCTGTGGAAGTAGCCTGGCGGTCGGTCTGGTTCTTGTTAATCTTTCCTACAAGTTATGTCCTTCACATCGGCTATACCGAGAGCTTGTTTCTGGCATTAGCATTCGGCTGTTTACTCGCAGCCCGCACGAATAGGTGGTTCGTTGCCGGGTTGTTGGGGGCGTGTGCTAGCTTTACGCGAATAAACGGTTTGTTGCTGCTGGCAGTGCTTGGCGTCGAGATTCTATTCCAATGGTGGCAGACCAAACAGTGGCGATGGTCGTGGCTTTGGATCGGAATCGTGCCGTTGGGATTTGTTTTTTATTTGCTGATCAATTATACGGTTACAGGCGATCCTTTTGCGTTTCAAACAATTGTCCGTCAGAAATGGTATAAGTCGCTAACGTGGCCGTGGGTTGGTATTTGGAACACGATTGAATCGTTTAGCTGGCGGCGGCGAAGTGAAATATGGGCGATCTTTGTGCCAGAATTGATTTTCATGGCGCTCACATTTATTGCAACGATTATCAGCTTCGTCAAATTGCGTCCTTCGTATGGCGTGTGGATGGCCAGTAATTGGTTGCTCATTACCAGTACCTCCTTTATTTTGAGCGTCCCGCGCTACAGCTTATTGCTTTTTCCAATACCAATACTGCTAGCTCGCATTACTATGCGCTGGTCCTGGCTCGTCGTTCTATCCATGGCGAGCATTCTGCTCATGATCTGGTTTGCGGTGCTGTTTTTGATTGAGAAGGGTGGTTACTAAACCGTCAGGTCACCAAGCTCTCAGACCAACAAAAGAGGAAGACCAAGTTCCACGGTTAGTACAACCCCCTCCCCATATTGAGCCGTCACGTGTTTCCGTCGTGTGATTCCTCGACTGTCATTCCGTTGCAGCATAATTAGGTTGCCCACTAGTCAACAACAGTACTTCGCTTTCGACTACTTCCTTCGTGTAGTTCGGCACCTATCAGGAAAGGACCGAGCGTGCTTGTTGCCGCTCGGTCCACGTCTTATACTGCGAAAATCATCATTCCCACAAGCCCCATCCCAGGAGCTTTCATGCTAGCCAAAGTTTATAGCTGCGCTGTGCTTGGTCTCGAAGGCGCATTAGTCGAAGTTGAAGTGGATATTGCCCGTGGCCTGCCAGCGTTCAATTTGGTTGGCTTGCCGGATACAGCGGTTCAAGAATCGAAAGAGCGGGTGAGGTCAGCCATCCGTAATTCAGGCACAACTTTTCCGATGAACCGCATTACTGTGAACCTTGCACCTGCCGATTTACGGAAAGCAGGTCCTGCCTATGATCTCCCGATTGCCGTTGGATTACTTGTAGCCTCTGAGCAAGTAGTCGCTGACATAGCACAATCGATATTTATTGGTGAACTCTCGTTGGACGGTACAATACGACACGTGGAGGGTATGCTGCCGATGGTCAGCATTGCGCTGCGTGAAGGCATGGCTACCGTCTACGTGCCATTTGAGGATGCTGCTGAAGCGGCGTTGATCGACGGCTTGACGATCATTCCTGTGCGCTCGTTATCAGAAGTAATTGCTCATCTCAATGGTGAACGTTATATCGCACCATTTGTTAGTTCTACGGCAGTATCTATTGAGAATGGATATTATCCGGTTGACTTTCGTGACATTCGCGGTCAAGAGCATGTGCGTCGAGCACTGGAAGTGGCGGCAAGTGGTGGTCATAATGTGTTGATGTGTGGCACGCCTGGCTCGGGCAAAACGCTGATGGCTCGCGCGCTTCCGTCAATTTTGCCTCCAATGAGTCCGGATGAAGCGCTTGAGGTGACGAAAGTGTACTCGGTGTCTGGTAAGCTGCCGCAAGGAACGCCGCTGATGCGACAACGTCCGTTCCGCTCGCCGCACCATACAACCTCCAATGCTGGACTTGTTGGAGGTGGCAGGAATCCTCGACCGGGTGAGATTTCGCTGGCACATCGTGGAGTATTGTTCTTAGACGAGCTGCCCGAATTCCCCGCCGTGGTGCTTGAGATGCTGCGCCAGCCGCTTGAAGATCGTGTGGTGACGATTAGTCGAGCAGCAGGAACACTAACATTTCCAGCCAACTTTACGCTGGTCGCGGCACAAAACCCGTGTCCATGCGGCTACCATGGCGACTCAGAGCGGCAATGTGTGTGTCCACCATCGGCGGTGGCGCGTTACAGTAAACGGATATCTGGCCCCTTACTCGACCGTATAGATATTCATGTGGACGTGCCACGCGTTAATTATGAAAAACTGACGAGTGAACGGCTGGGTGAGGCATCGGCGGTGATTCGTGAGCGAGTGATTGCGGCACGCATGCTACAAGTCGAGCGCTTTCAAGGAACATCGTTGTACACCAACGCCGACATGGGAGCGGCCGAGGTACGACGGTGGTGCGAGATCGACAGTGCGGGGCAAAGCTTGATGCGTGCCGCTATGCGCCAACTTCAGCTTTCGGCGCGGGCCTATCATCGCGTGTTGAAGCTTGCACGCACAATTGCTGACCTTGCGGGAAGTGGGCATATTGGTCCAGCACATCTTGCCGAAGCTTTGCAGTATCGACCGCGACGGGTTGATTAAGATTCAGCGTTGATCGAAGTACAGGCCGACTAATACCCCAGACTGGCGATGTACACCTTCGCCAGCCTGGGGTTTCCTCGTGCCATCCTCGCCTGGTCATTCCGATGTGTTGATGGACATTCTCCCCTGCTGCTAAAAAATTAGCGTGTAGTTAGCGGAAGGTAGACACGCTGCGACAACGGGGCGGGAAGAGCACGTGGACTCCAGGCCGGTGCATATCCATTGCTTACGAGCAGTCGCTGTCCGCTTCCGTCGCGGTTCATAATCCACACATCGGTCGTCCCGCTTGTATCCTTGGCCGTTGAACGATCGAACACAAGCTGCTTACCATCCGGCGATACACTGAGTTGGCCGGTATATGTGTCAGGAAAATTCGTCAAGCGCTTGATCTGCTTTGTCGCGAATGTGTACTCAAAGATGTTGGCGCGCGCCACCTCGTAGTTTTCGTACTCTTGTACAGAATACACAAAGCCGGAGCCGTCCGGCAGCCACGCCAAACCACGGATCAATTCAAACCCAGTCGTTAGAAGCGGCTGCCCAATAGTTGTGTCGCCTTCCTTCGCAAGGTAGATGCCAATTCCATCGTCACCGTTGCCCTGGAAAAGAATCTGATCAGCGGTTGCAGCCGTTGGCCCATACGCCATGTATATAACAATGCCCATTGTCGTGGACGGGTTGATGACGCGGCGACCGTACTCAAGAGGCCGAGGATTGGCGGAAATGCCGTACAAAGAGCCGTAGCCATACACGTATCCAAGGCTTGCGCCGTCGCTGCGCCAGGTAGGTGACCGTGGTTCCCAGCCGTTGTTGCTTGGTGGCGTGACCGACATTTGGCCTGAGATTACGGTTTTCCCCGCTTGAACATCAACAGCAGTACCAACACTGTGTACACGATTAGCGCCGTCGATGTAAGCGCCGATTTGCAAGGCACCTTCGCCGAAGTCAGCGACATTGTCGAAGGTTACGACCGTCGATGCGCCGGCAGCTAACGAAACTGGCTGGTTGCTGGGCGCGCCCTGGAAATACACAAAACCAGTAAAGGAGCTGCCGTAAAAGCTGACATTCTTTACCGGCACTTGTACCGTGCCCTTCGGATAGCTGGCAAGCGCACTGCAAGAAGGAGCCTGCGTAATGCGGCGGTAGCCACTCCCATTAGCGCCGATCGCAAAAACATCCGAGTAGTTGATCGAACACCAGTTTTCATGGGTGCTGGCAAAGGCTAGCTCACGCGCATCAGGTCGCCATGACATGTTATAAACACCGTGGACCTTCCTGGGATCGTCAACCCCATGCGCCCATAAACGCCGATCGTTGCTGCCATCGGGCTCGATGAGGCGAATTTCATCTCCCGTACTGCCAACATAGGCAATTGTTCCAGCGGCGGTCTGAGCAGATGCGGGAGACGTTGTCGCTGACGTCATCGGCAGGGAGGTTGCAATGATGCAGACCAAGAGTGCTAACGTCCCGAGAATACGGCGATACATGGTGCGATCTCCTGTCGATATAGGCACTTAAACGATATGAACTCATGAGGCTTAAATTAGGTTGACGATCCGGGCCTGCAAGAACGCCGTTGAGTTCGAACTTGCAGTCGTGCGGTACAACGCGAGTGACTTGCTAGGACAGCATGGTCCACGAAAGAAGGCCGTGATTACTGATCCTCCTGTTTGTTTTGGGCCACAATTAGTTCACATGTGACAGCGGGTGAGGGAGTGCCACCAGCAGCGATGTCTTGCTGGAGCGCTTCAACTACTGCTTGCAGTGATGTAAAACCTCGTCGGTGACCTGTGTGCGGGTCTTCCAAACTAAAACGCCATAATGTCGTTTGGGCTTCTTGTCGGCTGCGCTCCTGCCAACACCGTAAAAGGTACGCTTGGTAGCGTGGTGGATGATCGTGACCGGCCATAACTGCTTCACTCCACGTTTGAGTCGCCAGTCATGCTATACTCGCTACAACCATAGGCTGCTATCGTGAAGAGATCGTGAAGGGTTGATCCCGATGACGACTTCACTACGTCTCGAAGTATTGGGCGGACTGCGAATTACGTTGGATGATGCACCGGTAACGGGCTTCGTTTCGCGTAAGGTCGAGGCACTGCTGTGTTATCTCGCGGTGGAGCGACGTTCGCATCTGCGCGCGACGCTTGCCACGTTGTTTTGGGGTGACGTCGCCGACGTTGACGCTGCTACGAATCTCCGCCAAGCCCTAGCCAACCTGCGCCGTCTGCTAGACCCATTTCTGATCATCACGCGCCACAGTGTCGAACTTAATCCCGACAGCAACGTCTGGCTTGATAGTGCAGTGTTTGCAGCATCGATGGCTTCGGTACATGCAATCGATCTCCACACGTTACGCGCTGCCTCCGAGCTGTATCGGGGCGACTTCCTGGCCGGCTTTGTGGTGCGGGATGCATCTGGCTTTGATGAGTGGGCGATTACCCACCGTGAGCGGTTACGTGAGCACGCGCTGACGGCTCTTCACGTCCTAGCACAACACGCAGTTGCACAGGCTGACTACGCCGCAGGTATCAATGACACGCAGCGGTTGCTGGCGCTTGACCCCTGGCGCGAAGAAGCACACCGGCAACTCATGTGGCTGTATCTCCGAAGTGGTCAGCGCAGCGCGGCACTGGCGCAGTACCAGACGTGCCGGCAAATTCTTGCGCGTGAGCTAGGCGTCGAGCCGATGATCGAAACAACCGCGCTGTATGATCGCATCAAGGCCGCGCAGTCGCTTCGCACCGGCACTGTTCCGCAGGCGCAGCCCCTGGTTGGTCGCAAGGCCGAACAAGCGGAGCTGTCAAGATTAATTGCGAATCCTGCTTCACGTTTAGTCGTGATTACAGGTCCGGGTGGTATTGGTAAAACGCGTCTCGCGCTACAGGCTGCCGCGGAATGGGCAACCCGATTCTTACACGGATCTCGTGTGGCTTCACTTGCAACAGCCAATTCAGCCGAGCGGCTGATTTCCGCAATTGCTACAACAGTTGGCTGTGGTGTGCGCAATGCCGACGATGCCCAAGAGCAGCTGCTGTGCTACCTCGAAGACAAGGATCTGCTGCTGGTGCTGGATACCTTTGAACACTTGATCGATGCAGGTGTCGAGTTGTTGGCCCAATTACTCCAGCGTGCTCCCGACGTTAAGCTACTCGTGACGTCGCGCGAACGTTTGCAGCTACACGATGAATACATGATCGAGCTGCGAGGGCTTGATGTGCCGCCCCCCACGATGACTGATGGGGTTGAAAGCTATAGCGGCGTTCAGTTGTTTTTGCAGCAGGCTCGCAAAATGTCGGCGAACTTCGTCCTCGCTCCGTCAGACAAACCGGCAGTGGTTCGTATTTGCCAGTTGGTCGAAGGTTTGCCGTTGGGCATAGAATTAGCGGCGGCATGGCTGCGAGTGTTGTCGTGTGCGGACATTGTTCAGGAGATCGAGCGTAATCTTGAGTTCCTGTCAACATCGCTGCGTGACGTTCCCATGCGTCATCGTAGTCTTCGCGCTGTGTTCGACCATTCATGGCAGCTGCTTTCGGAAGCGGAGCGCCAAGGGCTGCGCCGGCTTACCGTGTTTCGTGGTGGCTTTACTCGTGACGCTGCGGCGCTCGTTGTAGATGGATCTGTATCCTTGCTGCTTGCCCTCGTTGATCAATCATTGCTGCGTAAAAATAGCGATTCACCGTATGCTCCTCGCTACGATATGCACGAGCTGGTTTGGCACTATGCCTTCCAAAAGCTACAGCAGGCCGGGGAGCTTGCAGAACTACGTGCTCGGCATCTATGTTTCTGCGTGCAGCTGACCGAGGCCGCCGAACTGGAACTGGTTGGCGAACAACAAAAGCTCTGGCTCGAACGCTTGGAATGTGAGCATGACAACCTGCGTGCAGCCTTGCAGTGGGCGCTTGAAGACCATCAGCCGCTGGAAGCAGCACGATTATGTTGCGCATTGTGGCGATTTTGGTGGATGCACGGCCATTTGCGCGAAGGTAGTCGTTGGTTGGAACAAACGCTAGCTCAGCTTCCGCGACTCGATATAGACGAATTAGCAGAATCAATGGCGGATTATCCGCGGCAAACTGCTACGCCATGCACGTTGACACATCCACCTTCTCCTGTTGCGCTGCGGGCCAAGGCATTGCACGGGGCAGGCGTGCTTTGGCACGAACAGGGCAAGTACGAACAGGCACGTGCGCACTACGAAGAAAGCCTGGCGTTGCGACGGAAACAAGGTGACAAGCGCGGTATCGCTGCCTCACTCAATAGCCTTGGCGTCATAGCGCTCGACCAGGGGGATTATGCGCGAGCGGAAATTTTGTATGAGGAAAGCTTGGCGTTAAAGCGCGAGGTTGGTAACCGGGCAGGTATTTCTGTTTCTCTTCATAACCTGGCGTTAGTTTTCAGTGTACAGGGCCACTATGAACGGGCGCAATCACTGTATCAAGAAAGTTTAGCGGTGTGTCGCGAGTTGGGCGACAAGGACGGAATAGCGACATCGCTCGGCAACCTGGCAGCGATGGCACTGCAGCAACACAACCTCGTTGACGCACGAAGCCTGTTTGTGGAAAGCCTGACGCTACGTCGTGATTTAGGCGATAAAGAAGGCATCGCTGAGTGCTTGGAAGGATTGGCGGGAGTGGCCGGTGCGGCTGGCTTAATCCAGGGCAACATGATCGCGAATGGCCAGGATGTGGCACGGCTCTACGGAGCGGCGGAAGCTCTTCGGGAAGCGATTGGAGCGCCGATGACGCCAATCGAGCGTTCTCGTTTCAATACGATGACCTCCGCCGCGCGAACGCATCTCGGTGAGGCAACCTTTGTCGAGGCTTGGGCGGAAGGCCGCGTGATGAGCTTGGACGAGGCCATCACGTACGGTTGTAACACACAGCTGGTTGGACCTGAGTAGCGTGCTGTCAGACCAGTACAAGCACGCAAACATTTCCTAAGCTGCCAATAAGCAGAAGCCGTCTCCTTATCGGAAACGGCTTCTACGTTTTGCCGATCACATCTGATTTCCGCAAAGCGTGTCTTTACCCAGTTGACCCGCTAGCTACTGAGCCGGTGAAAAGTTCCATGTAATCGTCGCGTCGCCAATATTCCCCCTGCCCAAGATACCCTCAAGGTCACTCACCCAGTAGGCACTGGGAGCGAACCAGCTTGGTACGTCCCTGCCCACAATCGTGTGTAGAGCTGGAACAGTTCGAGAACCTGAGAGCGTCGTGCCGGTAGTCTGGATCGGAATATCATTAACATCCATGAATCCAAGTCCTATGCCGACGTTGCCTGTTGTGTTGAACTGAGTTATGACAGCATTCATATAGCTTTTGATATAAAACTCATACGAGCACGTCGCTCCAGAGAATCCGATACTACCGCCGGGGCTGTCTTGAAC